>DOMW01000087.1 GCA_003510345.1 Clostridiales bacterium
GTATGTCGAAAAAGTTAAATCATAAACATATAGGCAATGGACAAAAGAAACGTGTCCCTGCGCTTGACAGCAAGGTGCGCCCTGTGCTATGATACAACTGCAAAACAAAGCGGAAACTACCTGTTTCTCACCTGCAAGCGAGTGTGCGCGCAGTGTCAAATAGCAATCTTTTTGTTATGAATGCGGGTGGTTTGTGCTGACCGCGTTTTTTTGTGGAGAAAATGATGTGAGGGCGGGCCGCGGCGGATATGCCGCAAGAAAGGGAGTGGCTGTAATCGCTAACGATCTGTTCATCAATGAACAAATAAGGGATAAGGAAGTAAGGGTAATAGGGTCCAATGGGGATCAGCTTGGCGTGATGCCTACCGAGCAGGCGATGAAGCTTGCGGAAGAGGCGGAGCTTGACTTGGTGAATATATCACCCAAGGCGAACCCGCCTGTCGTCAAGGTCATGGACTACGGCAAGTATAAGTTTGAACAGGGCAAAAAAGCAAAGGAAGCTAAAAAACACCAAAAAACGGTAGAAATAAAGGAGATGCGGCTTTCCGCTACGATCGATGTACATGATATGGAGATCAAGGCGAAAAACGTGCATAAGTTTCTGGTGGCGGGTGATAAAGTAAAGGTGTCGATCCGCTTCCGGGGGCGGCAGCTTGCGCATACCGATAAAGGCCGCGCTGTGATGGAGAAGTTCATTGAGATGCTGGCGGATGTCGCGGCGGTGGAAAAAAACGCGAAGATGGAAGGCAGGAGCATGTTTATGGTGCTTACGCCAAAAGCGGATAAAAAATAGTATAGTACTATATATTGATACAACATAAAAGAGGAGGGCGTGCAAATGCCAAAAATGAAGACGCACAGGGGTGCGGCAAAACGGTTCAGGGTGACGAAATCCGGCAAGGTAAAGCGGTCAAAGGCATATAAAAGCCACATTTTGAACAAAAAATCAGCGAAGAGAAAGAGAAACCTCCGTAAGGGTACGCTCATCAGCGCGGCGGAGCAAAAGAATATCAGAATGCTGATACCCTATAAGTAAGAGTATGTGGAGGTAAAATAAAATGGCAAGAGTAAAAAGGGCGGTAGGCGCCCACAAAAAACGTAAAAGAGTATTCAAGCTGGCGAAGGGATATTTTGGAGCGAAGTCAAAGCAGTATCGGTCGGCAAAACAGGCTGTAATGAAGTCCATGCGCTACGCGTATGTTGGCCGGAAGCTCAAAAAGCGCGATATGCGCAGGCTGTGGATCGTGCGCATCAACGCGGAAGCGCGGCAAAACGGCATCAGCTATTCGCAGTTTATGAACGGGCTCAAGCAATGCGGTATCGACCTCAACAGGAAGATACTTGCCGATATGGCTGTGAATGATAAAGCGGGCTTTAAGGAACTGGCGGATACCGCAAAGAAAAAGGCGCGGGCATAAGGAAGAGGTATCCAAAGAGGTTTTATCATTCATGGTAAGGCCTTTTTTTTCGAAAGCAGGCGGCGGATATGAAAGAAATAACAAGCCATGCGAATGCGTATATCAAGATGCTGAAATCCCTCAAGCTGAAGAAATTCAGGGATGAGGAGGGTTTGTATCTCATTGAGGGGCAAAAAACGATACTCGAAGCGTTTGCCTATGGGCAGCCGGTGGAGTGCGTGGTCATTTCGGATAAAAACACCGATGTAGCGAGGGAAGCGCATAGCCGGGGCGTGGAGGTATTGAAAGTGCCTTATGATGTGATAGAGCAGATCGCGGATACGCAATCGCCGCAAAAGGAGCTTGCCTGCCTCAGAAAAGCTGCGTGCGCAAAAGACCTGGACGGGACGTTTTATGTGGCGATGGACGACGTGAACGACCCAAAGAACCTGGGGACGATACTGCGCACGGCGGACGCTGCGGGTGTTTCGGCGGCGCTGGTTTCGCATACCAGTGCGGATATTTACGGCCCGAAGGTGCAGCGCGCGGCTATGGGCAGCACATTTCATATCAACGTGGAAGTGTGCAACCTTGTGAAGCGGCTTAAAGAGCTGAAACGGCGGGGCGTCAGGCTGGTGGCGGGGTGCCTTGCGGGCGCGGACGCGCTTTTGGCAAGCTACAAAAGTGTTTGCGTGGTGATAGGCAACGAGGCGCGGGGCATTTCACCCGAAGTGATGGAACTGGTGGACGAGCGCTACCGGATCCCCATCTACGGCAGGGCGGAAAGCTTGAACGCGAGTGTTGCGGCGGGTATTTTGCTTTATGAAATACGGGAGAGACTGGAAGGATGACGGCATGGAAACAGATGCGATAACAAAGAGCGCGATAGAGGCGATCATGGCCGCGGACAGCAGTGCGGCCTTAAATGAGGCGCGCGTGAAATACCTCGGAAAAAAGGGGGAGATCACACTGCTGATGAAGCGGATGGGGTCGCTGCCCGAGGAAGAGCGCCCGGCGTTTGGTAAGCGTGTGAACGAAGCGCGGGGCGAAGTGGAGCGGGCGCTTAAAAACCGGCAGACGGTTGTGGCGGCAAAAGAGCAGGAAAAGAAAATACGGAGCGAAGTGATCGATATCACATTGCCCGGAAAAGGCGAGCCGATGGGCGCGCTGCACCCGCTGACGCAGGTCTATTACGAGATCAGGGATATTTTCCTCGGCATGGGGTTTGACGTGCTGGAAGGCCCGGAGGTGGAGCTGGACGAGTATAATTTTGAAAAGCTCAATATGCCCAAAGACCACCCCGCGAGAGACGCGCAGGATACGTTTTATGTGAGCGACGACGTGGTGCTGCGCACGCACACTTCGCCTGTGCAGATCCGCGCGATGCTGGCGCAGAAGCCGCCCATACGTATGGTGTGCCCGGGGCGCGTGTTCCGCTGCGACGATGTGGACGCCACGCATTCGCCTGTGTTTATGCAGCTTGAGGGGTTGGTGGTGGATAAAAATATCCGGTTTTCCGACCTGAAGGGAACGATCAATACGTTTCTGAAAAGCTATTATGGAGACGAAGTAAAAACAAAATTCCGTCCGGGGTTCTTTCCGTTTACCGAACCGTCCGCCGAGGTGGATGTGACCTGCCCGCTTTGCGCGGGGAAGGGCTGCCCGGCCTGCAAGGGCGCGGGGATGATAGAGGTATTGGGGTGCGGGTCGGTGAACCCGGTAGTTTTGAAAAATGTGGGGCTGGACCCGAACGAATACAGCGGGTTTGCGTTTGGCATGGGGGTAGACCGCCTAACGACGACGAAATACGGCATTACGGATATCCGGCTGCTGTATGAAAACGACGTCCGGTTTTTGGGGCAGTTCCGTTAGCGGACAGTGCTATTGCCGCCGCGGCGGCGCATACGAGTTACGAGTGAGGAGAAACATATGCTTGCACCATATAGATGGATAGGCGATTATACCGGCGGGCTTTCGGATGTGGAAACGCTGGCCGGAAAAATGGTCATGACGGGAAACGGCGTGGAGCGCATAGAGCATTTTGGCGAAAACATTCAAAATGTCGTGATCGGTAAAATAGAGAAGATAGAAAAGCACCCGGACGCGGATAAACTGCTTGTCTGCCAAATTGATGTGGGAGACGGCGGTTTGCTGCAAATCGTGACGGGGGCGCCCAATGTAGCCGCCGGTGATTATGTGCCTGTGGCAAAAGCCCCGGCTGTGCTGCCGGGCGGCCCGATCAAAAAGGGCAAGCTGCGCGGTGTGGAGTCACAGGGGATGCTGTGCAGCGGGGAAGAGCTGGGCCTTAAGGAAGAGGACTACGAAGGCGCGGGCGTGGATGGTATTTTGATTTTACAGGAAGACGCGGAAGAACTGCGGGTTGGCGGGGATATCCGCGAGCTTTTGCATCTTTCGGGTGCGGTGATAGAATTTGAGGTGGGTGCAAACCGCCCGGATTGCCTTTCTATGCTGGGTATTGCGCGGGAAGCCGCTGCGGCGGATGAAAAAACATTTGTGCAGCCGCAAACGGCATATACGGAAAGCGGCGCGAAAACAGAGGATCTGGTGCGTGTGCGCGTGGAGGCGGACGACCTTTGCACGCGGTATATCGCCGCCGCGGTGACGGACATAAAAATTGAGCGCTCGCCCGAGTGGATGCGCCTGCGCCTCAGGGAGGCGGGCGTTCGGCCCATCAACAACATTGTGGATATCACAAACTTTGTGATGTTGGAGACGGGCCAGCCCATGCACGCTTTTGACGCGAAGGATATCCGGGGCGGGCAGATCATCGTGCGCCGCGCGAAGCAGGGCGAGAAGATGGCGACGCTGGACGGTAAAGCGCATACGTTTGACGGGAATATGCTGCTAATTTGTGATGAGGAAGGCCCTATTGGCATTGCGGGCGTGATGGGCGGCGAGGATTCGCAGATCAAGGAGAACACGGAAACTGTGATATTTGAGGCGGCGAAGTTTGCGTACGGCAATGTGCGGCAAACGTCGCGCGCACTGGGCATTGCTACCGAAAGCTCCATGCGCTTTTCCAAGGGCGTGGACGCGGTGACGACGATGTATGCCATGAAGCGCGCCCTCTCGCTGATAGAAGAACTCAAGGCGGGCAAGGTGGCGCGTGGCATGATAGACCTGTTGCACGAAGACCTGTCGTCGCGCGTGGTGAAGACGACGGCGGGCAGGGTGAACGCGCTTTTGGGAACGGATATTTCCGCAAAGGAGATGCAGCGGTATTTGAACCGGGTATTCATACAGACGGGGGTCATTGGCGACGAGATCGTGTGTACCATCCCTTCGTTCCGGGGCGATATGGCGGGCGCGGCGGATGTGGCCGAAGAGGTGGCGCGTATTTATGGCTACGACAATATTCCCGCGACGGACGCGCGCGTGAGCATGAAGAGGGGCGCGGTTTCGGCGAGCGAGGCAAAGACGGACAAGATAAAGCGGTACCTTGCGGATACCGGCCATATGGAGTGCGTGACGTATTCCTTCACCGGCGCGATGGATTACGCGCGGCTGGGGATCGATATCCCGGCGAGCGTTATGATACGAAATCCGCTGGGCGACGACACGGCGCTGATGCGCACGACGCTGCTGGCACATATGCTGGATACGGTGGCGGTGAACCTAAACAGGAAGAACACAGAGCTCAAGCTCTTTGAGATCGCGCGTTCCTATAAACCGCAGGCGGGCGAAGCGCTTCCGCTTGAGACGCCGTTGCTCTGTATGGCGCAGTCCGGCGAGGGGTGTGATTTCTTCACGCTGAAAGGCGCGCTTGAGAACCTGGCGGCGCTGCTCACCGGCGCGGAGGTCACTTGTAAGCAGATAAAACAGCAGTACCTGCACCCGGGCGCGAGCGCGGAGGTGCTGGTGGGTGATGTTTCCGTCGGCGTGATGGGGGAACTGAACCCGCGGACGGCGGAACGGTATGGCATAGAGCAAAAGGTGTTTTTGGCGGAGATAGACCTTGCGGTTTTATTTGGTATAGAAAAACCGAGGGCGCAGTATGGCGAATTGCCGAAATTCCCGGCGGCGACGCGGGATATCGCGGTAATCGTGGATACGGGCAAAGGCGCGGGGGATATCATGCGGGCGGTGAAGCGCGCGGGCGGAAAACGGGTGGAGGCTGTGCGGTTATTCGACGTATATGAAGGCGGGCAGCTTGAACCCGGCAAAAAAAGCCTGGCGTACGCGCTCAGTATGCGCGCGCCGGACGCCACGATGACGGACGCGGAAGTGGATAAGATCATGGAGAAGGTTTTAAAAGCACTGCAAAGCGAGTTTGGCGCTGTGCTTAGGTAACCGCTGGCTAAAGGGGGTTCGTATTCTCAGCTACTAGGCACGTTCGCCCAAATACGAACCCGTATTTATATTGTGCAAATATCTTGCGTTTGCTTTCGGGTATTCCTTTTGGGTCAA
>DOMW01000143.1:0-1299 GCA_003510345.1 Clostridiales bacterium
TCGCCGCCGCCGTGCGGGTGGTCGTTCGGGTTCATTACGCTGCCGCGCACCGTGGGCCGCACGCCCATATGGCGCTTCCTGCCCGCTTTGCCGATGTTGATGTTCTCCTGGTCCACATTGCCCACCTGGCCGATGGTCGCCTTCGCTTCAAGCGGCAGCATACGCACTTCGCCCGAAGGCAGTCGCACCTGCGCGTACTTGCCTTCCTTCGCCATGAGCTGCGCCGCGTTGCCCGCGCTTCGCACAAGCTGCGCGCCCTTTCCGGGCTTCATCTCTATATTGTGGATCACCGTACCCGTCGGCATATCTTTCAGGCAAAGCGCGTTGCCCACCTTGATATCCGAGGCCGGGCCGGATTCCACTTTGTCGCCCACCTTCAGGCCGACCGGCGCGATAATGTACCGCTTCTCGCCGTCCGCATACACCAGAAGCGCGATGTTCGCGCTGCGGTTCGGGTCATACTCTATCGTCGCAACCTTCGCGGGGATCCCGTCCTTGTTGCGCTTGAAATCAATGATCCTGTATTTCCGCTTCGCCCCGCCGCCGATATGGCGCACTGTGATCCTGCCGTGCACGTTCCTGCCGCCCGATTTTTTCAGCGGCGCCAAAAGCGAACGCTCGGGCGTAGTGGTCGTGACCTCTTCAAATGCCGAAACCGACATAAACCTTCTGCCCGGGGAAGTCGGGTTGTATTTTTTCACAGCCATATGCTTATACCTCCTTAGGCCTACTGCGCCATGCTTTCAAAGAATTCGATCTTCTTGGAATCCTCTGTCAGCGTAACGTATGCTTTCTTCACTTCGGGCCGCCTGCCCTGCGTGCGCCCCTGGCGCTTCATCTTGCCCTGCTTGCGCGAAGTCGTCACCGCCGAAACTGTCACGCCGAAAATTTCTTCCACCGCCGCCCTAATCTGCGTCTTGTTCGCCTTCACGTCCACTTCAAACGTATACCGGTTTGTGGGAATCAGGTCATAGCTTTTCTCCGAGAGGATGGGCCGTTTGATGATATCGTGTATATCCTTCATTATGCGTACACCTCCTCGATTTTTTTCACAGCGTCTTTTGTGACGATGAATGTATCATATTTTAATATGTCGTACACGCAAAGCGCGCCCGCCATCGCCGTTTTCACGCCCGGGATATTCCCCGCCGCGCGCACAACCATGTCGTCTTTTTCCGCCGTTACGATCAGCGCCTTTTCCACCTTCAGGTTTTTCAGGACCACTGCCATCTCTTTTGTCTTGGCGTCCTTAAGCTTCATATCTTCCATCACAAGGATGTTTTCATCCGCCACTTTGGA
>DOMW01000143.1:1311-10428 GCA_003510345.1 Clostridiales bacterium
CTCCTCGGCTTGGGCGCAAACACAACACCGCCGCCTTCGTTTCCCGGCCGCCGCGAAGAACCCTGCCGCGCCCTGCCCGTACCTTTTTGGCGGAACGGCTTGATACCGCCGCCGCGCACTTCCGCGCGGGTCAAAGCCGACTGTGTGCCCTGCCGCTTGTTTGCCAGGTGCGCCACCACAGCTTCGTGCATAACGGCCTTGTTCACCTTCGCGCCAAACACCGCGTCGCTTAGCTCTATCTCACCGGCTTTTTTGCCGTCTGTCTTATATACTGCTACTTTTGGCATAACTGCTTCCTCCTCCCGGGCTTACGCTTTCACGCTTCTTTTGATCGATACCAGGCCGCCCCTTGCGCCGGGGATCGCGCCCTTTATCAGCATCAGGTTCTTTTCCGCGTCAACGCGCACCACCTCAAGGTTCTGCACGGTCACTTTCTCGTTCCCGCCGCGGCCGGGCAGCCTCTTGCCCTTCATTACCTTCGCGGGGGAAGCGCACGCGCCCATCGAGCCGGGGCGCCGGTGATACCGCGAACCGTGCGTCATGGGCCCCCGGTGCTGGCCCCACCGCGCGATCACGCCCAGAAAACCTTTTCCCTTGGATGTGCCCGAAACGTCCACTTTCTCACCCGCTTCAAAAACATCCGCGCTATATTCACCGCCGACTTCAAGGTCGGAAAACCCATCTTCGCGGAACTCGCGGAGATATTTCACGGGTTTCACGTTCACTTTCTTGAACTGGCCCATCGCCGGCTTATTCACACTCTTTTCCTTCACTTTGCCAAACCCTACCTGCACCGCCGCGTATCCGTCGGTTTCCACCGTCTTCTTTTGCAGCACGACGCACGGGCCAGCCTCCACCACCGTCACAGGCACAAGCCTTCCGTCGTCTGAAAAGACTTGCGTCATCCCAATTTTCTTTCCAAGTATCGCCTTCATCTAAGAAACCTCCCAATATGTGTGGCTACCGCGCTTCGCGGAGTTTCACACGTTCCCGGGCGCACGCTTTGCGCCCTCTTATATAGTATGTTACAGTTTGATCTCGATATCCACGCCCGCCGGCAGGTCCAACCTCATCAGCGCGTCCGTCGTCTTGGCGTTCGCTTCCATGATATCCACCAGCCTCTTGTGCGTTTTTATTTCAAACTGTTCCCTGCTGTCCTTGTATTTGTGCGTCGCACGCAATATTGTAATGACCTCTTTTTGCGTGGGCAGCGGCACCGGGCCGGATATTTTCGCGCCCGTCCGTTTGGCCGTCTCCACGATCCTCTGCGCGCTCTGGTCGATCAGGTTGTGGTCATACGCTTTCAGCTTGATTCTGATTCTTTGGCTTGCCATTTATTTATGTACTCCTTTTCCCTCGTGCACACATAGCCGTGTGTGTCGTAATTCCTTTTACAGCAGAGTTCCTTTCCCTGCCGCGTTTGCGGGCGCTGCCCGCGGAGTTTCCGGGTCATGCCCGGGCTGCTGCGGCAAAAACTATCCGGTGGCCCCGGTAACCTCCTGCCGCCTGTTCGCTTCTCCCCCGGCAAACACCGGCAAACAAAGCGAAAAACGTGCGCACTTACAGCGCAACGCCATAGATTATACCGCACCCGTATATGAATTACAACCCCAAGCACAAACTTTTTTCCACTTTTTTCACATCCCCACAATATATTGCGTATCCATATCACAATTATATAAACATATATATAAAGGAAAGCAAGGGATTTTTGGTATTGACAAGCAACGGTATACCTCTTAAAATAGGTAAATGAGCGTTTGGCGGTTTGCCGCTGGGTTACAAACAATCGCTAAAAAAATTCTTTTTATTATAGTGAGATTTGGTAGGAGGATGAAAACCAATGGCGAAAGGAAAGTTTGAGAGGAACAAGCCGCATGTAAACATCGGGACGATCGGTCACGTCGACCACGGTAAAACGACACTGACAGCGGCAATCACAACGGTGCTTTCAAAGTACGGGCAGGCGGAAGCTACAAAGTATGATGAGATAGACAAGGCGCCGGAAGAAAAAGAACGTGGAATCACGATCAACACGGCGCATGTGGAGTATGAAACGGATAAACGGCACTATGCGCACGTAGACTGCCCGGGGCACGCGGACTATGTAAAGAACATGATCACGGGCGCGGCGCAGATGGATGGCGCGATTCTGGTGGTATCGGCGGCGGACGGCCCCATGCCGCAGACAAGGGAGCATATCCTTCTGGCAAACCAGGTGGGCGTGGACTACATCATTGTGTTTATGAATAAAACGGATCAGGTAGACGACCCCGAACTTTTGGAACTGGTCGAGATGGAAGTGCGCGAGCTGCTTTCGCAATACGATTTCCCGGGCGACGATATCCCGATCGTGCAGGGCAGCGCGTTAAAAGCGCTTGAAGCGGCGCTTGCGAAAGACGACGTGAAAGACGACCCGGACTGCAAGTGCATCTTTGAACTGATGAACGCGGTAGACAGCTACATCCCCGAGCCAGAGCGCGCGAAGGACAAACCGTTCCTTATGCCTGTGGAGGACGTTTTCTCCATCACGGGCCGCGGTACGGTTGCGACAGGGCGCGTGGAACGCGGTACGATCAAAGTACAGCAGGAAGTGGAGCTTGTAGGCCTCACGGAAGAGCGGCGCAAGGTTGTGGTAACGGGCGTGGAAATGTTCCGCAAGCTTCTTGACGAAGCAATCGCGGGCGATAACATCGGCCTGCTGCTGCGCGGCGTGCAGCGGACTGAGATCGAGCGCGGCCAGGTGCTTTCGGCGCCCGGCAGCATCAACCCGCACACGCACTTCAACGGCGAGGTGTACGTGCTGACAAAGGATGAGGGCGGCCGCCACACACCGTTCTTCAACGGTTACCGCCCGCAGTTCTATTTCAGGACGACGGACGTGACGGGCGTGATCGACCTGCCGGGCGGCACCGAGATGGTAATGCCGGGCGACAATATCCAGATGGAGATCAAGCTGATCACCCCCATCGCGATTGAAGAAGGCCTGCGGTTCGCTATTCGCGAAGGCGGGCGCACGGTCGGTTCGGGCGTTGTTACGGGCGTAATCGAGTAAAAGTATATACTATTGTACTATTGTATTCATGGGAGCTGTTCCGCACTTTGCGGGGCAGCTCTTTTTTAGAGCAAATTAACTTAGCGCCGGGTAATTAGGTTTGAACAAAATTGGTTTTAGGCAAGGCGCGTAAACGCANNCGGCACATATGGCAAGTTTGCGCAACGCAGCATGAAGCCAATTTTGCCAAAGATAATTCCCTATGTTAAGTTGATTTGCTCTAAACCTCAAAAGCTGACGCAGACAAGAAAAACTGGTCAGCGATTGCCTTAGTCACCGGCGGCTGCTGTCCATAGCGCGCGCCACCGGGCAAGCGAAGATTTCACACGCCGTATGCTTCCACATAGTCCTGTGTGCCGCGCACAATGGCCGCCACCAGCCTGTCTTGATATTCTCCCTGTTGCAGCAGCACTTCTTCTTCGGGATTGGAGAAAAAGCCGCATTCTACAATCGCGCCCGGCTGATCGCCTTTTTTCAAAAGCCGCCAGTTTCCATAATTAATATTGCGCGGTTTTTCTATTTGCAGGTCCTCGTTGATCGCGGTTTGCAGGCACTCTGAAAATTGCACACCGTATTCGGCGCCGTCCGAAGCGTTCCGAAGGTAGAAAACCTGCGGGCCGCGCACCGCTTGATCCTCAAACCGGTTCTGGTGTATGCTGATCAAAAGATGCGCGTTCGCGCCGCCGATGATTTCCTCCCGCTTTTGCATATCCGCTTCCTTGCGCCGCTCGATATCCTGTTCGTCCGCCGGGCCGAGCGGTTCGTCGCTTTCCCGCGTCATTACCACACGCACGCCCCGTGCTTCAAGCGCCGCTTGCAGTTTTTTCGAGACCTCAAGGTTTACTTCTTTTTCGTACCGGCCGGTAGAGACGCCGATCGTCCCCACGTCCGTATCGCCGTGCCCCGCGTCCACGATCACCGTGATGCCGTCCAGATTCTTTATTTCGCCGCCTGTTTCGCTTGCGCCGTGAAGCAAGCCGCAGCCGCTCATAACGGCGCAAAGAGCTAACACTGCCCATAAAACGCTTACTGATTGAAATTTACGCATATACCGCCCTTTCTTCCAACTTGCGGTAGCTTATCACATACATTTTATCAAGTTGTTAAAAAGCGGTTATTTTTCACACTTTCTCCACACCGAACATGGCTTTCTCGCCGTTGATATCCCATTCCTTGACGTAGCCTTTCAATTCACCGGCAGTCACCCTGCCCGCCATCACCTCGCGCGCGATTTGGTCTTTGTTTTTGGTAAGCACGGCAAGCACGGCTTCGTTATCCGCGGCGTACAGGTTGATCCTGTCCGTCACCTCAAACCCAGCCTCTTTACGCATGGCCTGCACTTTAGAGATGATCTCGCGCACATTGCCTTCCTCTATCAGCTCGGGGGTCAGAGCCGTATCGATAATGACCGCGTAATCGCCGGATGTTTCCGCCACATACCCTTTGCGCTGCGCTGGCTCGATCAGCACGTCGGCAAGCGTGAGCGCGACCGGGCTGCCGTTCACTTCAAATTCGTATGTTCCGCCGTCCTGCACTGTGGTTACGATTTGCATACCGTCCGCGTTTTGCAGGTGCTCGCGGATACCGGCGAGAAGCTTACCATATTTAGGCCCTACCGTTTTGAGCTGCGGCTTCACGTTGTAGGTGATGTACTCCGCCGCCGCCGCGCCCAGCTCCACTTCACGCACATTCAGTTCGCCGCGTATCACGTCAAGATAGGTTTCGTCCAAATTATCCACGCCCGATACGAATATCTTGCCAATCGGCTGCCGGTTTTTGATGTTTGCCGTGTTGCGGCAGGCGCGTCCCAGCACGACGACATGCAGCGCCGCGTCCATATCGCGCTCCAGCTTTTCGTCGATCATCTCACACGCCGCCACGGGATACGCGCACAGGTGCACGGATTCGAGCGCGTTTTGGTCTACCGTGCGCACCAGGTTCTGGTAAATGCTCTCCGCGATAAACGGCACAAACGGCGCGATCAGGCGGCAAAGGGTCTCCAGCACCATATAAAGCGTCATAAACGCCGCTTTTTTATCCTCGTTCATGCCGCTGCCCCAATACCGTTCGCGCCCGCGGCGCACATACCAGTTGGAAAGCTCGTCCACAAAATCATTGATGGCGCGGGCTGGCTCAGTGACACGGTAGTTGTCAAGATCATCACACACTGTTTTTATCAGCGTGTGCAGGCGGGAGAGCAACCATTTATCCATAACTGTGAGTTTGCAGTCCGAAAGTTTATACCGCGTGGGGTCGAATTTGTCGATATCGGCGTACAGCACATAAAACGCGTAGGTGTTCCACAGCGTACCCATAAACTTCCGCTGAAACTCGCTCACCGCGTCGTCGTAATACCGCGAAGGCAGCCACGGTGCGCTGCCCGCGTAAAAATACCAGCGCACCGCGTCCGCGCCCTGCTTCCCAAGCGCTTCCCACGGGTCTGCCACATTGCCTTTGTGCTTGCTCATCTTTTGCCCGTTTTTATCCTGTACATGCCCCAAAACAATACAGTTTTCAAACGGCGCTTTTTCAAACAGCAGCGTGCTTATGGCGAGCAGCGTATAAAACCAGCCGCGCGTCTGGTCTACCGCTTCGCTGATAAAGTGCGCGGGGAAATGGCTTTCAAATTCCGCCTCGTTTTTGAAAGGATAGTGCCACTGCGCAAACGGCATGGAGCCGCTGTCGTACCAGCAGTCGATCACCTCGGGCACGCGTTTCATGCTGCCGCCGCACGCGCCGCACTTCAATGTGACTTCGTCGATGAACGGTTTGTGCAGCTCGATATCATCCGGCACGGGTACGTCCGCCATTTTTTGCAGCTCTTCCCGCGAGCCGACAGCGTGCGTATGCCCACAGCCACAAACCCAGATGGGCAGCGGCGTGCCCCAATATCGTTCGCGCGAGATGCCCCAGTCTATGACATTCTCAAGGAAGTTGCCCATGCGGCCTTCCTTTATATTCTCCGGGATCCAGTTTACACTGCGGTTGTTTTTCACCAGAATATCCTTGACCGCCGTCATCTTGATGAACCAGCTCGCCCGCGCGTAATAGAGCAGCGGGGTATCGCAGCGCCAGCAAAACGGATAGTTGTGCTCGTACTCCATTTTTGCGAACAGCAGGCCGCGGCCGTCCAAATCTTCTATAATCCTTTTATCCGCTTCTTTTGCCTGCATACCCGCCCAGTCGGTGTTTTTATCAAAGGTACCGTCCGGCTTCACAAGTTGCACAAAAGGCAGGCCGTATTCTTGCCCCACCTGATAGTCGTCTTCGCCAAACGCCGGGGCAATGTGCACGATGCCGCTGCCGTCCGAAAGCGTAACGTAGTCCGCGCAGGTGATGTACCACGCTTTTTTATCCACATCGGCAAAAGTGAACAGCGGTTCGTATTCCTTGTATTCCAGTTCCTTGCCGGTGTATTTTTCTATGATGTGCGCGTCTTCCCCCAGTAATTGCCCGCAAAGGGCGCGCGCCAGATAGTAGACGCTGCCGTCCTTCGCTTCGGCTTTTACATATTCCTCCGCCGGGTTTACGCACAGCGCCACATTGGAAGGGAGCGTCCACGGCGTCGTCGTCCACGCGAGGAAATACGCGTCTTCGCCCTTAGCGCGGAACTTTACGAATATGGAAGTTTCCTTCACATCCTTATACCCCTGCGCCACCTCGTGCGAGGAAAGCGCCGTGCCGCAGCGCGGGCAGTAGGGGACGATCTTGTGGCCCTTGTAAAGCAACCCCTTATCAAATATCTGTTTCAGGCTCCACCACACCGATTCGATATAGTCGTCCTCATAGGTGATGTACGGGTGTTCCATATCCGCCCAAAAACCTACGCGCTCAGATATTTTTTCCCATTCGCTTTTGTAGTTCCACACCGATTCTTTGCACTTTTGCACAAACGGCTCAACGCCGTATGCCTCGATCTGTTCTTTGCCGTTAAGCCCAAGCGCGCGCTCCACCTCAAGCTCTACGGGCAGGCCGTGTGTATCCCACCCGGCGATCCTAAGCACGTTGTAGCCCTGCATCGTCTTATAGCGCGGAAACAGGTCTTTGATACTGCGGGTCAGTATATGCCCGATGTGCGGCTTCCCGTTTGCCGTGGGCGGCCCGTCATAAAATGTGAAGTCGGCCCCGCCCTTATTCTTTTCCATGCTCTTTTTGAAGATGTTGTTCTTCTCCCAGAAAGAAAGGACCTCAAGCTCCCTCTCGCTGAATTTTAGGTCTGTCGGCACTTTTTTATACATCATTCTTCTCCTTATACAAAAAAACGCCCTGCATACATCAGGACGATTTTACTCGCGGTACCACCTGAATTCCCCTCAAGCAACTGCCATTACCGGGAGGGGCTCTCTTAAGCCGTTTTACGCGGGCCGGGCGCGCCGTCTTTTTAGCATGGTGATAATCTGCCGGGCGTTGCCGCGGGGCTTGCACCATCCCCCGCTCGCTTTGCGGTCTACCCGAAAGACGTTTGTCCACACAGTACGGCAATATTCGATTATCTGCAAGTATAGCGCAAAACGCGCGTGTTGTAAAGGTGTTCAAATTAACGTAAAAATATTTTCAAACCAGTTGACAACCCGAGTTAGCAATGGTAAACTACAGATAGAAAAGTGTTAGCGCGGGCTAATTGTAACCCGCTGACCGACCTTTTGAAAGGAGGGCATCCATATGCCCCTTAGCTATTGTTCGTCCGGCCAGTCTGTGTTGATCCGCAAAATTGGCGGAAAAGACGACGTAAAGCGTTTTTTAAACAGCCTCGGCCTCATAGAGGGAGAACATGTTACCGTTGTATCGGAACTGGGCGGCAATCTGATCGTAAATGTAAAGGATACGCGCATCGCTCTTGATAAAGCGCTGGCACAGCGTATTATGATTTAAGTATTTCAGAAAGGGGGCAGCGTATGGAACAGTCCTTAAAAGATACGCCCTGTGGCTGTCATGTAACAGTGAAACGCCTTTTAGGCGACGGCCCGGTAAAGCGCCGTATTATGGATATGGGCATTACCAAAGGGGCGGAGGTATATGTGCGCAAGCTCGCGCCCTTAGGAGACCCGATCGAGGTGACGGTGCGCGGTTACGAGCTTTCCCTCCGGGGGGAAGACGCGAAAAACATCATTGTGGAGCAAAAAGACTGACGGCGGTACTTCACGCGGGTACACGCAAAGTATAATGGACAAGCGCTTTTTTTTAGCACAGTCGGTTAGCTAAAGCTAACAGCAATTGGAGGAGTGTTTTATGCGGCAGGAAGTAAGGATTGCCCTCGCGGGTAATCCTAACAGTGGCAAAACTACCATGTTCAATGAACTCACGGGCACATACCAGCATGTGGGCAACTGGCCGGGGGTCACCGTCGAGAAAAAGGAAGGCAGCTTAAAGGGCCGCCGGGATGTGAAGGTCATGGACCTCCCGGGCATTTATTCCCTTTCGCCGTACACATTGGAAGAGGTGATAAGCCGCAACTACCTTCTTGAGGAAGAACCGGACGTTATTATCGATATTGTGGACGCCTCCAATCTGGAACGCAACTTGTACCTCACCACACAGCTCCTTGAAACAGGCATTCCCGTCGTCGTGGCGCTTAACATGATGGATATCATCATAAATCGCGGCGACGTGATCGACACAGAAAAACTTTCAGAGGCGCTGGGCTGCCCGGTAGTGGAAACGTCCGCCATGCGGGGCAAGGGTATTGAAAACCTTGTGCAGGCGGCGCTTGCCGCGGCCGACGAAAAAACGCCGCCCACGCCCGGTCGTTTCAGCGATGATGTAGAACCGGCAATCCAGAAGATCGAGGCGCTCATAAAAGACAGTGTCTCACAAAAAAGCCTGCGCTGGTACGCGATCAAGCTGTTTGAGCGCGATGGAAAGCTTGCGCTTGCGCTCTCCGAACAGCAAAAACAGCAGATAGAAAAGGTGATTGCAGAATGCGAAACTGCGCAGGAGGATGAGGCGGAAAGCATCATTACCAGCGAACGCTATGTTTATATCAGCGGCATGATCGGCCCCATCTACAAGAAAAAAAGCGTGGGGAAATTTACCGTTTCCGACAGGATCGACCGCATCGTCAC
>DOMW01000225.1 GCA_003510345.1 Clostridiales bacterium
TGCGACGCAGAGAACCCGCAGTGAAGCGGGAAGCGAGTCCTTGAGCCGCCGGAGGCATAAAAACATCCCGCAGGGATACCTTGACCCAAAAGGAATGCCTGCGAGAAAATGCAAAGTTTTTTTGCTGCTCTATCTCTTTTTTATCAGCCTGACTTTCTTGACAGACTGAGGGCGTTCCGTTCGGAACGCCCTTAAACCCCTAAAGGCAAAGTCCGTTATTCATCGCCGCTGAAAAGTGCGGTAAACCGGTCCCAAAACGTTTGGGGCTCCTCTTCGTTTGCAGCGGGTTCTTCCGTTTGTTCGGGCCGCGCAATCCCTTCGCTCTGGATGACAAACTGCACAAAGCTGGTATCTGTGTTCTTGGAAGAGGTAAAGGAGATGGGCACAAAGTCCGCAGGGAGGTAGTCTGCCTTCATGGCGTCGATCTCCTCCTGCATCATATCTGGCAGGTCCTCCACTTCTTCACTTAACGTGGTGGTGCCGTCATAAAGCTCGCCCACACCGCTGCTTAAATCGCCCGCGCCGTCCGCCAGTGAAACGACGCCGTTGTGGAACGCCGCGTAATTGGAAGAGAGGGCGGAGACGCCGTCCGCGTACTGCACAAGGCCGCTATGGAACGTCGCGTAATTGGCGGCAAGCTCGGAAATGCCGCTCGTAAGCTGCGAAAGGCCGGAAAGCCCGCTAAGCTGCGACAGGCCCGTGCCTATCTCATCGGCGGAACTCTCCAGTCCGCCCGCCATGGTATCGATGTGGCCGTTCGTCGTATCGATCGCAGTGCCCACGCCGTCAAACGCGGCCTTTACCTGCGCGTAAGTCCCCTTTACGGTCTGCGCGGCTTGATATTGCGCCACAAGCGCGTCTACAGTGCCGGTGTCCGCCGCGTTGCTCGGGTCGGCGGCTGCCGCGTAAAGGGCCGCAATCTGCTGCTGCGATATATTGGCGGCGGGGATACCGGCAATGGCGGCGTCCAGCGCCTGATACGCGGGGGAAAACCCGTCTTTAAGCTGGGTGAGCCCGCCGGAAAGGGCGCGCAGGCCGACGGCAAGGTCGCGAAGCCCTTGCGGCAGCGCGGAAAGCTGGCTTAGGTCAAGCTCGCCCGGGCTGTTTTGGGAAAGCCCGCTCGCGATCGCCTGGAGCGCCGTGTTGATTTGCGCGGAACCGTTTTTGATCTGACTTGCGTTGCCTCCCAGCTGCTGCAAGCCGTTTCGTATTTCCGCACTGCCGCCCGAAAGCTGGCTCGCGCCGTCTTTCATGTCAACGGTGCCGCCCGAAAGCTCGCCTACGCCGTCCGAAAGTTCGGCGATCGCATCGGGCAATTGCTCAAGATCGCCCAGTTTGTCATCCATATCCGGGAACTCCATGTTCATGGAATAGGGCACGGCCGCCACGGTGATGCCCGCCATCTCAAAATCACGTACATCGGCGGAGAGGGAAAACGCCGCGTCGCTGCCCGGAAGAACGGTAAAGCTGAGCGTTTTATCTTTGCCCGCGCTGGCGATGGTGGCGTCCGGCGCTTCGATGTTGGAACACAGCTCCGTATCCAGCGTAACGCTGATTTGTAGCATATAGTTTTCGTAGAATGTGGGGTCTATCGCCTTATTTTGAGCGGAGGTGATGGCAAGCTCCAGTTTGCCGCTTTTCCCGGCAATATCCGAAGGCTGCACCCCCACGCCATCAAACAAGTAGTTGAACGAAAACGACCAAGGAAGGTCTTTTGCGTCCATATTGCCCTGATAGTAGAAATTTTCTTCCGCGGGCGTAAAGGAGACGGTATCGCCCGAAACACTGAGCTCGTTGGTGTTTGTGAGGTTTACCACCGAGCTGTACGCGCCGTGGTCGGTGATGGATTTACCCGCGGCGGAAGAAAAGTGGTTGACCACATAGATGGCGTCCACCGAACCGGTTTGGCCGAGCGTGGCATAGACCACCTCGTCTTTGCCCTTTTGCGCGGCGGGGGCGCCCGCGTTTTGTGCATCTTCCCCGGCAGTTGTGTTCTCCTGCCCGGTATCTGTTGTTTGCGCCGCCAAAGATGTTTGCAGCCCAAACACGGCCACCACAAGAACGGCCAGTACCACAAAGACCGAGACAAATCGTTTATATTTCATTTTGCGCCTCCTTTTCGCCGATGCGTTTCTTTTCTTTATATTCCGTAAGAAATTCTGATTTATAGGTCGTTTTGGCAATTACCTTGTCAAAAAGCCGGAGCATACCGGGCAGGAAACAAAGCACCATAATGCCGGACAGTACGGTGCCCCTGCCCAAAAGCAAACCGATATCCGCCACAGCCGGGTTTGAGGACGTGGCGTACAATGTGAACCCCGCCGTGGCAAGCGTGCCCGCCGAGATGAGTATGGACTTGAAGTTCTCGCCCATTGCCTCGTGCATGGCCTGCTTTTGCGGCATCAGTTTGCGTTTGCGCATATAGGCGGTTGTGAGCAATATCGCGTAATCGACAGTCGCTCCGAGCTGCACGGTGTTTAAAACGAGGTAACCGATGAAATTGATGCTTTCTCCGCTGAAATATGGAATGGCGAGATTCACCCAAATGCCCGTTTCTATGGTCAGCAATAAGATGAAAGGCAGCGTACCCGACCGGAACGTAAAGAGCAGCACGAGGAAAATAGCGATGATGGCGATAATGGTGACAAACTGGTTGTCCCTCTCTACCACATTTTTCATATCGTACAGGTTCGCGCTCTGCCCCACAGAATAGACATCTTCGCCATAATAGCTTTGGGCGACGGCCGTAATCTCCTCCACCGTGGCAAACGCGAGGTCGCCTTCGTCAGGCGTGTCGGTGTAGGCGATGATGCGCGCGTAATTCTCCGAATAAAACTGACCCGTTACGTCCTCGCCGATGAATTCCGCGGGGAAGGCCGTGCCTACCGTACCCGCGTATGACATGACGCCCGTCACATGGGGGAGCTGTTCCAAGTCCTTTGTGAGCATGGCCTCCTTCGCGATATCGCCGCGCGGGACCAACACCGCCATGACGGTGGACTGCCCGAACGCTTCGCGCATTTCTTCCCGGCTGCGGCTGCTGCGGCTTTCCGTACCGCTCGCGCTGCTGCCGCCGTAGATAAAGCCCGTTTGCCCCTGCCCCAAAAAGCTGGGCACAATGATAATCGCGACCAGTATGAGCGCGGGAATGGCCAGCTTCGAGAAAAACCGGTTGACATTCTTAAAACTGGGCAAAAGCGGCCGGTGGCGCGTTTTGTCGATGGCTTTCACCATCACGAGCGTAAACGCGGGTAAAAAGACTATCGAGGAAATAAAGCTTAAAATGATGCCCTTGGCGAGCGCCCACCCAAGGTCCGCGCCGATCTGAAAGTCCATCAGCGTGAGCGCGAGGAAGCCGAACAGCGTGGTGAGCGCGCTGGCAAACACGGTGGAAACAGATTCTTTGACCGCCTGCTGCATGGCTTGCTCCGCCGTCGCGTATTTTTTGCGGTTGGCGGAAAAACTGTGCAGCAGGAATATCGCGTAGTCCAGCGAGACGGCAAGCTGCAATATGGGGCTTACCGAGTTGGTCATGAAGGATATCTCGCCAAAGAACACGTTTGTGCCCATGTTGATCAATATGGAAATGCCGATCGCGATAATATAGAGCAGTGGGTCGATCCATGAAGAAGAGGAAAAAATAAGTATGGCGAGCACGACAGGCAAAAGGATCAGTAAGGCGTTTGATACTTCCGCACCCGTGGCCTGCTGCATGGCGGCGACGTCCGCCGCTTCGCCGGTGACGGCGTTTTCATCGCCGATCAGCGCCCAGATTTCGTCTACCGCGCTCTTCTCCATCCCTTCACTGATCGTGACGGAAAAAAGCGCGTTGCCATTTTTGTAGAAACCCTCCACCGTGCCTTGCTCCATTGTTTCGAGCGGCTGGACGATATCGACCATATCATCCAGCCACATGACGTCCGTAACGCCTTCTATGGCGGCGAGGCTTTCTTTATAGGAAAGCGCGTCCGTGATGGACACATCCTTCACCAGCACGTTTGTGTTGGGCATACCGGCTTCAAATTCTTCGCGCATTATCTGAAGCGCTTGTGTGGATTGCGCCTCTTCCGGCAGGTAATCCGCCATGTTATAGTTTACGCCCACAAACATGGTGAGGATGGCGCACACAATGGCTGCCGCTACAAACAATACAATGATCCGTTTTTTGTGATGCGTAATATAGTATGCGAATTTATCCATACACACCCCCGTGTTTGTATTTTCACATCCTTTGCATTATAATCAACATAGTGTGGGATTACAACCAACAATGTTGTGTAAAAAGTATGATAACCGACACACAGCACGAAAATGTTGGATATTTACAATATATTTATAAATTGGAGAAGGAAATGGACGAAAAAAAAGTGGATAGGCGCGTTCGGTATACGGTCATGATGTTAAAAGCCGCCATGGTGGAGGCCCTGCAAAAAGAGCAGATATCGCGGATATCGGTGAAGTCGCTCTGCGAGATGGCAGGCGTGAACAGAAGCACGTTTTACGCGCATTTTGACGACCAGTACGACCTGCTGCATTCCATAGAAAGCGAAGCGCTGGACAATGTAAAAAGCTACCTTAAGCGGCAGGATATCGGGGGCGATGCGCCCATCTCCTTTGAGACGCTCAGCCGCAT
>DOMW01000282.1 GCA_003510345.1 Clostridiales bacterium
CGGCGTTCGGGTCGTAGTTCGGGTCGTATCCCTGTTGTCCTTGCGCGCCGCCCGCGGCCGGGTTTTCCTGCTGGTACACCTTGCCGAATGTATCGAACGACAGCTTCTGCAATTTATCCGTCGCGTCCACGATTTTGTCCGAGTCGTCGCTCTTCATGGCTTCGCGCACCGCGGCGATCTCTTCCTCCAGCTTCTTTCGGTCGTCGTCCGAGATTTTGCCCGCGAGGTCTTTCATCGCCTTTTCCGTCTGGTAGATCAGCGCGTCCGCGTTGTTGCGCGTTTCCACTTCCTTCTTGCGGTTCTTGTCTTCCTCGGCATATTGCTCCGCCTCCTTTACCGCTTTGTCGATGTCGTTATCCGAAAGGTTGGAGGAAGCCGTGATCGTGATGTTCTGCGAATTGCCCGTGCCCATATCCTTTGCCGAAACGTGCACGATGCCGTTCGCGTCGATATCGAACGTCACTTCGATCTGCGGCACGCCGCGCGGGGAAGGGGCTATGCCCGTCAGGTTAAACCGGCCCAGCGTCTTGTTATACGTCGCCATTTCGCGCTCGCCCTGTAATACGTGTATTTCCACGCTTGTCTGGCCATCCGCGGCGGTAGAGAATATTTGGCTCTTCTTTGCCGGGATCGTCGTGTTCCTGTCGATCAGCTTGGTGAACACGCCACCCATCGTCTCGATGCCGAGCGAAAGCGGGGTAACGTCTAAAAGCAGCACGTCCTTCACTTCGCCGCCCAGCACGCCCGCCTGGATAGCCGCGCCCATCGCCACCGCTTCATCCGGGTTTATGCCCTTGAACGGTTCTTTGCCGGTGATGCGCTTCACCATGTCCTGCACGGCAGGGATGCGCGAGGAACCGCCGATCAGCAATACTTTATTGATATCCGAATTGGAGATGCCCGCGTCTTTTATGGCGCTCACAGTAGGGCCTTCCGTTTTTTCCACAAGGTCGGCGGTAAGCTCGTCAAATTTCGCCCGGGAAAGCGTCAAATCAAGGTGCTGCGGGCCGTTTGCGTCCGCTGTGATAAACGGCAGGTTTATGTTGCTCTGCATGACGCCCGAAAGCTCTATTTTAGCTTTCTCAGCCGCTTCCTTGAGCCGCTGCATCGCGATCTTATCGCCCGATAGATCCACGCCGTTGCTCTTTTTAAATTCCGCGACCAGCCATTCCACTACTTTGTCGTCAAAGTCGTCACCGCCAAGGCGGTTGTTGCCGCTCGTCGCCATAACCTCGATCACGCCGTCGCCAATCTCGAGTATGGATACGTCGAATGTGCCGCCGCCGAGGTCAAACACCAATATCTTCTGCTGGTGGTCTTTCTCAAGGCCATACGCAAGCGCCGCCGCCGTCGGCTCGTTTACGATGCGCAGCACCTCAAGCCCCGCTATTTTGCCCGCGTCTTTCGTCGCCTGGCGCTGGGAATCACTGAAATACGCCGGTACGGTGATCACAGCCTGCGTCACCGTTTCGCCGAGGTAGGCTTCCGCGTCCGTTTTTAGCTTTTGCAGTACCATCGCGGAAATCTCCGGCGGCGTGTAGGTTTTCGTGTCGATCTTCACCTTTCTGTCCGTACCCATATCCCTCTTGATGGAGCTGATGGTATGATCAGGATTGGTGACGGCTTGCCTTTTGGCAACCTGCCCGATCAGCCTTTCCCCCGTATTGGAAAACGCCACGACAGATGGCGTGGTGCGCGCGCCCTCCGCGTTTGGGATGACGACAGCCTCGCCGCCTTCCATCACCGCTACGCAGGAATTTGTCGTTCCCAAGTCGATTCCTATTACCTTACCCATTTATCTTTGCCTCCTAAAGCTATAATATCGTTTTGATACTTTGATACTTTGATACTTTATACTATTTATTAACTTTCACCATCGCGTGCCGTAATATCTTGTCTTTCATCCGGTAGCCCTTTTGCATGGTTTCCACCACGGCGTTTGGCTCAAACCCTTCCTCCTCCACTTGCATCACCGCGTTGTGCAGCGCCGGGTCAAACTCTCCGTCTGTATTAATCTCCTCCACGCCGAGCGCGGCAAGGGCCTCGGTGAGCTGGCGCTTGATCATCGCCATGCCGTCACAAAACACTTTATCCGCACAGTCCGCCATAAGCGCCCGTTCAAAATTATCCAGCGTCGGCAATATGGAAAGCACCGCGTCAAACGCGCCGTTTTTATACGATTCCGCCGAAAGCGCGGCGTTCCTTTTTTTATAATTCTCAAAATCCGCGCGCTCTCGTATCAGCGCGTTTTTGTACTCTTCTTTTTCTTCTTCCAGTGCGCAGAGCGTCTCGTTTACCGATGCGGCATCCTGCTCGCCGGGCGTTTGTTCTTCGTCTGCCGGTTCTTCCTGACCGGGCAACTCTATTTCCGGCTGATTTGGCGTCTCCGTCGTTTCTATATTCTCGCTGCCCGGTTCTTTACTCGTGCTTTGATTTTTTTTTGCCACGCTCACTTACCTTCTCTCCTGTTGGTTTTCTATCTCTCTCTGGGACTGGTATGATCCGCCTCAAGGAAGCAGGATAATATCTCGTTTAAACTCATCCCCACGTAATTCAGTACGGACAGTACCCTCGCATAATCCATCCGCGTGGGGCCAATCACCCCAAAGGAGCCGAGTTTTTTATCGCCCACTCTATACGTCGCCGTCACAACGCTCATGTCTTTAAGGTCCGCACTGTTGTTCTCACTGCCGATTTTGATGGAAAACTCGAAATCCTGGGTTTTGCCAAGCA
This sequence comes from Clostridiales bacterium, assembly GCA_003510345.1. Taxonomy (GTDB): domain Bacteria; phylum Bacillota; class Clostridia; order Christensenellales; family Christensenellaceae; genus UBA5399. Next base: position 2,734 of record DOMW01000282.1, read on the forward strand.
GCGCGTACAGCCTGTCCTTTGTATCCAGCAATTCCAGAAAGTGCTGGGCTTTGCCTATGTCCTTATACTCCGGAAATTTAAAAATGTTCTGGGCGCCGTCCAGCACCATCGCTTTCTTTGCGCGGCTGTTGTCGATCGACTCGAACACCTCACTCATGACCTGCCTGTACTCGTGGGCCATGCCTTCCGCTACACTTCTTATTCTTTCCGATACCTGCTCGATGGGCACGTCAAGCGCAATTGCCGTAAGCCGGTTGGAAAGCTGCTCCATCTGCGAACCATCCATCATAACAGGCACAGTGATGACCGTATCTTCCACTAGTCCGCTGTCCGTCACGATGATAAGCATGGCCTTGGTGTCCGTAATTTTCACCAACTGGATGCGGCGCAGGCTCACGCCGGTAAGCTGTGGCACGGAAACAAGGGCAATCTGCTTCGTCGTTTCAGAAATCACTTTTGCCGTGGCGTCCAGCACTTCGGAAAGCTCGTTCACGCGCTTGTCGAAATATGTGCGGATAAAGTCCACATCCGCTTTATCAAGCTGCCCCACACGCATCATCCGGTCCACATACAGACGGTAGGCGGTGTCGCTGGGCATCCTCCCCGCGGACGTATGCGGCTTGTCGAGGTACCCCATCTCCTCAAGGTCGGCCATTTCGTTGCGTATGGTGGCCGAGCTGTAGTGGAGGTCGGGTTTTTTGGAGAGCGTGCGCGAACCCACGGGAATGCTGGTGCTCACATAATCATCTATGATTGCCTGTAGTATCCGTAATTTTCTGTCCGATAGTTCCACGCGGGCGCCTCCTTCCTGCCTTGGTGCGTTGTTAGCACTCACGCTTGCCGAGTGCTAAGCCACAGGTATAAGATACCACCAGGGAGCACAAATGTCAATCCTTATTCACCAAATATTCACATCATGCGGGGAGAGTGTCTATGTACACGGTTTTATATTTGTTTAGGCCGTAGCGGTACACTGCTTAATGCACACCGGAGTTGCAAGGCGCCTTTACGCTTCCTCTATTATTATTTCCGGCTGGTGCACGGGAAGGAGTAACCTGCCCAAAAACCCCCAAGGAATGAATCGGTATACAAAAATGAGAAAGAACTCGATCAAAAACTATGGGGTATTCCTTTAGGGTCAAGGAACCTGCGGCGCATTTTAATACCTCCGGCGGCTCAAGGACTCGCTTCCCGCTTCACTGCGGGCTCGCCGCGTCGCATAGAACAGCGGCTTACTCACCTCGCGTTCAGCGAACGTCACGCTCCCTGCATCGCCAATCGTGGCGCAGTCGCGCTCCGTTCTCCTTGAGAATCCTCGCTTTATTGACCGATTTCAGTGAGCTTTGTACAAAACATCCCTTATATTACTAGTGATCCGCTATTACTAATGACCTGCACTTACACGCTTTTAAGGGAGTTTTTAGNNGTTCTGAACCGCCGGAGGCATTTTAATCATCACGCAGTGATACCTTGACCCAAAAGGAATACCCGAAAGACAAACGCGGGATATTTCGACAATTCCGCACTTTTGCTATGCGTTTAAGATGTAACTAGCATAAAAAGTCTGTACCGCTCGACGCAACAAAATCTATACCGTCAATGATGCTTCAACTCTTAATCCACGCAAGACTACCACACCCTCATGCGGGCGTGATTGTCAAAGCGCATATCCCGGTGTATAATAGCAAAAGCAAAAGGAAGGGAACAGAATATGCTGGTGACGCTTTGTTCCGCGGCAAAAAGCTTTGGTGCGGAGCTGATATTTGAAGGGGTCGGCCTTACGGTGAACGAAGGGGATAAGATCGGTTTTATCGGCGCGAACGGCGCGGGTAAGACGACGCTTTTAAACGTCCTTTCGGGCGAAATTTCCCCCGATGAAGGGTCTGTTTCAAAAAAAACGGGGCTTTCCATAGGCTATTTAAAGCAAAACAGCGGCCTTTTGAGCGATCGTACGATCATGGAGGAAATGCAGTCCGTGTTCGGGGCGGCGCTTTTAGCGCGCGATAAAATGGAAGCGCTCTCAAAGAGGATGGCAAGTGAACCGTCCGGCGCGCTTGCAAAAGAATACGCGCAGGCGGAAGAGAGTTTTGACGTAAACGGCGGCTACCACATGGAAGTGAACATTAAAAAAATACTGAACGGCATGGGGTTTGCCGATAAAGACGCCACGATGCGCGCAGGCAGCATGAGCGGCGGGGAAAAGACCCGGCTGGCGCTGGCAAAGCTGCTGCTGATGAAACCCGACCTGCTTATTTTGGACGAGCCGACCAACCATCTTGATTTTAAGACGCTGCAATGGCTGGAAACTTATCTTGCGGACTATAAAGGCGCGATGCTCATCGTGTCGCACGACAGGTATTTTCTCGATAAAGTAGTCCGCAAAATATGGGAGATGGAAGACCACGCGGTGGAGGAATACAACGGGAATTATTCGGCGTACAAGATACAAAAGGCGGAAAGAACCGCATACCTCATAAAAGAGTATAAAAAACAGAGCAACCGCATAGAAAGCATGGAGGAGTATATCAGGCGCAACGGCACGCGCGCCTCTACCGCCATGCGCGCAAGGAGCAGGGTGAAGCAGCTCGCGCATATGGAAGTGATGAAAAAGCCCCGGAAAAGGCAAAAAGCGCCGTCTTTTTCATTCACATTCAGCAAACAGCCGGCGGCGGACGTGCTCTTTGTGAAAGACCTCGCACTTATGGTGGGCGGGGACAACCTAATAATCGCGGAAGATATTTCCTTTGAACTCAAACGGGGGGAGCGCGGCGCGGTGATCGGCGCGAACGGCACAGGAAAATCCACATTACTAAACACGCTGCTGCAAAAGCCGCCCGGGTCGCCCGGCGAGGTGGTTTGGGGTAAAAATACGCAGGCCGGTTATTACGACCAGGAAAACAAAGACATGAAACCGGGGCTTTCTGCTATGGATGAGCTGCGGCGGCGGTATCCATCACTGCCGGAAAACACGGTGCGCTCGCTTTTGGGGCGTGTGCTCCTTACGGGCGACGACGCGTTTAAGCGCGTGAGCACTCTTTCGGGCGGGGAGCGCGCGAAGCTGGGGCTGGCGATACTGATGGCGGGGGAGTACAATGTGCTTATTCTGGATGAACCGACGAACCATCTGGATCTGCCCGCGCGTGAAAAGCTGGAGGAAGCGCTCAAAGAATATGAGGGCACGCTGCTTTTTGTTTCACACGACAGGTACTTTGTGAACGCGTTGGCGGGCAGCATACTCGAAATGGAAAATAAGCGGCTCGTGATGTATCCGGGGGGGTTCGACAGCTATACGGACAAAAAAGCGCAAGCGCAGCAGCCACCTGCCGAAGTACGGGAACAGGAAGAAAAGCAAGGCGCGCGGCAAAGCGCAAAAGAAGCGCGCAGGGACAAGGCGCAGGCGCGGCAAAAGCTTTATGAGCTTGAGACGGAAATCGCCGCGCTCGAGGAGGAAGAGCGGGAGATCAATCATTTGATCGCGAGTTGCCCGGCGGATTATACTTTGTTGCAGGAAAAATGTGCGCGTTTGGAAGAAATAAAGGCGCGGCATGAGCGGTTGATGGAGGAATGGATGGAGCTGGGATAGAGTAGAGCATGGCGCAGCGGCGATTTAGGCGCGCTATACGCCTTTGCGCCGGATGTATTTCTATTTCCTCTATTTTTCCCGGTCGGTGTGCGGGCGGGTGGTGAAGAATGGATTATACCAATCACATTTAAAAAGCATTGTATGCTTTTTATAGCGCATAAAG
>DOMW01000302.1:0-1787 GCA_003510345.1 Clostridiales bacterium
GAGTCCCCTTTCCAAAAACAGCAGGAGGGGTATGCGATGAATCAAAAAGAAATAACGGAAGCCTTGCAACAAATCGCGGATAGCAAAGGCTGCACACTGGAAGAGGTTCGCCGTGACATTCAACTTGCGATAGATGAGGCGCGGGAGAACCCCGACCCAAACGTCCGGGCGGTGTGGGAGTCTTTTCCGCACGAATGCGAGGAGCTTACGCCGGAAGATATAATCACGTTCTTTTATGGCAGGCTTATGAAGGCAGATTTTCATTAGGTAAGCGCTGAATAAAGCAAATAACTAAACGATAGTGGTTGCGTTTGATGGATGCCTTCTGCCAGCCGATCACCATCGCGCGTTGCGCTCGGTTTTCGGGGCAGAACGTCGCAGTAGCTTTCAGCCGCTCGCCTGTGCCCTGCGGGCTTGCCTCTCGGGAAAGCCTTGCATACCTTCTGCCAGCCGATCATCTGCGCACTTCGTGCTTGCCTCTCGGGGCAGAACGTAAAATTCGCGCACCGCTTATGCAGATGCGCGAATTATTATATTCGCAGGTAAGTAAACTTGCCCGCTTAAAGTGCAATATCGAACAGGAAACCTGTTTTGGGCATGAGCGCGTTAATGAGGCCGCTTTCCACCCCCATATTGCTGAAATTCGTATAGGTGGCGGCGGGAATGCGCATCGCCTGCGCCGCGTTGCTCTCCGCGGTGCTTGCCATGCCGCCATAACCGGCCAGCGCGTCGCGTACGGTATTCGGGCTTTCCTGCGCAGCGGCGGTCAGCTTCTCCTCGTCTACCTGCATCATGCCGTCCTGATTAATGCTAATGCCCATAGCGGAAAGCCGCGCCGAAGCGCCGGTTCCGAAACTTGCCGCGGACATCGCCGTCATCCTGTTGTTTGTAACGAGGCCCAGCGCGCGCGTAACCCCCGCGCCGTCCGCGTTTCCGGATGCAAGGAACGACACCGCGTTGTTATAGGCGCTTGCAAAACTTTTCGCCGCGGAAACCACGCCGGAAGCATCCGTCGCTTTTTGCAGCGTCGCTTCCCCCGTGCCGGTCAGCGTCATTTGAGCGCCCCTGCCGCCCGGGATGGAAACGGTGTTGGTATCGGACGTGAAGCCTTGCCCATTTATAGAGTAGCTGGCGTCTTGCCCCTCCTGCGTCACCTGCATATCGAGCCTTGCGGCCGCGTTGCCGCCCGATTCATCCGAAAGCTGGAAATAGGACAGCTCGCCCGTATCGTTCGACGTGAGCTCAAGCGTGCTTTGCCCGTTGCTGGTAGTCACCTTCGCGGAAACGTTCGCGTCCGATTCGTTGATCTGCCCGGCGATCGCATTGAGCGAATCTTCGTTTGTGTCGCCCGCCTGCACCGTGAAGTCTATGGAGTAATTGCCCTGCTCCGTTTCAAGCGCAAAGCTTTGATTTCCCAAACCGAACGAGGATGTCGCGGAAGAATTGAAAGACGCTGATTTGGATTGCTGGCTTGCCGCGAGGTTGTTCACGCCGATGTCAAACGACATGTTGCTTTTCCCGTAAAGGGAAGCCTGCGCCGTCACGACACTGTTGTTTGAGCTTTGAAGGGTGGAAGACCCCATCGACTTTGCCGCCGAAGAAAGCGCGCCCGCCATAGATTTTAATAGAGAGAGGTTCGATGTATTCTGCCGCGCGAACGCCATCGTACTTTTGAGCGTGTTTTGCGTGGTGCCGGACGCCGTTGTGTTAAACAAACTACTGAGCGAAGAACCAGCTTTAACAGTGCCATCCTTGTTAAGGCTGTTTTTCACCAGATTTTTGGCGTA
>DOMW01000302.1:1807-2830 GCA_003510345.1 Clostridiales bacterium
ATAATATTTGCCATCGACCATCATCCTTCCTTGAAAACAGGTCGTCAAACCGGGAGCGACATTGCTCCATCTATATAATATACCCAACCGGCGTGTTTCGCAAGCATTATTATACTGTTTAGCCTACATTTTCCATGACTTTATAAAATAGAGTCAACTGTCGCCGATAAAACCGCGCCCACTGAGTCATGTATCACGATATCCGCCCGCTTGTCGTATGGTGTAGCACCTTTATTGACTAGCGCAAGCGCGGAGCCGGAAAAATATTCGAGCAGCCCTGCGGCGGGGTAGACCACGAGCGACGTGCCGCCCACGATAAGCACATCCGCCGCCGAAATAGCGGCTATTGCCGCGCGCGCCACCGCATCGTTAAGCGCTTCCCCATACAGCACCACATCCGGCCGCACAATGCCGCCGCACACATCACAGCGTGGTACGCCGTTCTTCTGCTTTTCGGGAGAGAGCACGTAAGCAAGCGTATAATTACCGCCGCAGGCCGCGCAATAATTCCGATACACCGAGCCGTGCAGTTCGTGTACCGTTTTACTGCCCGCCTGCTGGTGCAGCCCGTCGATGTTCTGCGTCACCACAGCGCGAAGCTTACCTGCCTGCTCCAGCTTTGCGAGCGCGTAATGCGCCGCGTTCGGTTTTACTTCGGTGTTGATGAGGTGATGCGTATAGTAATCATAGAATATTTCCGGGTGCGCCTCGAAAAAAGCATGGCTCAAAAGCTCCTCGGGTGGCCGGCCAAACGCGCACATGGCTTTATAAAGGCCGTCTTCCGAACGGAAATCGGGCAAGCCGCTTTCGGTGGAAACGCCCGCGCCGCCAAAGAAGACGATGTTATCGCTGTTTTTGATTAGGTCGTGCAGGGTGGGCGGCATGGGTTTACCTCTTTTCTGTGCTTTGTGAGCGATGATTTAAGCGAGTTCGTATCTCCGGCCTCAGGAAGTGAGATTTGAACCCGCCCCTGCGCTATCCATGAAACGGCAGCATTGTTCACCGCGGATAGTTATGACGCTG
>DOMW01000302.1:2872-10986 GCA_003510345.1 Clostridiales bacterium
GGTCGGCGACCTTAGTTATCCGGCGAGGTTTGTGGTTCAGCATTGTAGACCAGTATACGGAATAAAGAGATAGTTTGTATGGTTGATAGGATATGACATTTCACGATTGCTCGTGCCTTTGCCTTTGAGGGAGNNTTTTAGAACCGTAGGTTCTGAACCGCCGGAGGCATACAATGCGCCGCAGGCTCCTTGACCCGGGAGGAATACCCAAAAGTAAACGCAAAATATTTCCCTATCTTGCTTGACGGCGCAATACCTCCATGATACCATTGATATAATGTAAATATTTTCTAAGGAAGTGATATCATGGAATTTAGAGTCTATCGTAAGGACAAACACATTTGCAACATAGAATTGCAAAAAGTGGATGATGAATGGGAAACACCATATGACCCCAACATTAAAGCGGGGGATATTCTTGCAAGTGTAGCGGATGGTGCGAAATATGTAGTCGTTGAGAATCAGCCAGAAGGATACATCCGCCCTTTCGTAATGTGCCGATTGGATTAGTCTCCTTAAGCGTAACAAAAGCAGAGTATTCACCCTAAACTTCAGATACTGATTCTCAATGTTGACAAACTTCAAATTACGCCGGCTGATGAATAAAATGTGGCTACCTCGCGTCCCTCTCCCTTATCTCCATCCGCCGTATCTTGCCGCTCGTCGTCTTAGGCAGCTCGGCTACAAAATCTACCACGCGCGGGTACTTGTACGGGGCGGTCACTTTCTTTACGTGGTCTTGCAGCTCTTTTTTCAGTCCGTCCGAAGGGCTGTACTCTTTCGTAAGCACAACGGTGGCTTTCACCACCTGCCCGCGCACAGGGTCGGGAACCGCCGTAATGGCACATTCCAGTACCGCATCATGCGTGAGCAGCGCGCTTTCCACCTCAAACGGCCCGATGCGGTAGCCCGAGCACTTGATCACGTCGTCGTTCCGGCCCACGAACCAATAGTACCCGTCCGCGTCACGCCACGCCGTGTCGCCGGTATAGTACGTGCCTTTCGGCCAGCTTTTCGCCATAGCCTCCGGGTCTTTGTAATATTCGCGGAACAACCCCGTCGGGTGCTGCTTATCCGTGTTTTTCACCACGATGGCCCCCACGACGCCATCCTCGCACGGTACGCCGTCCTCATCCACGATATCAAGGTCGTAGAGCGGCGACGGCTTGCCCATGGAGCCCGGCTTTACGGGGAACCACTCAAAATTGGCGATGAACACGCTGGATTCCGATTGCCCGAACCCTTCGCAGATGGGCACGCCCGCCAGTTTGTGGAACTTATGATACACCTCCGGGTTAAGCGGTTCGCCCGCCGTGCCCACATGGTGCAGCGAGGAAAAATCGTATTGGGAACAATCCTCCTGTATCAAAAAACGGTACACGGTGGGAGGCGCGCAGAAAGTGGTCAGCTTTAGCCTGTCCATCGTTTCCAGCATTTTTACCGGGTTGAATTTTTCCTGGTCATACGCCACGATGACCGCGCCGCAGATCCACTGCCCGTATATTTTCCCCCAGCCGAATTTTGCCCAGCCGGAATCCGCCGCCACAAGGTGCAGGCCGCCTTCCTCCACGCGCTGCCAGTATTTCGCCGTCACGATATGCCCCAGCGGGTAGGTGTAGTCGTGCAATATCATCTTGGGCATTCCCGTTGTGCCGGATGAAAAATAGATCAGCATACCGTCTGTGGCTTTGTTCGCGTCCGCGCCTTTTGGCCTTTGCCAGTCCTCCCTTGCGTCATCCAACTCGGCGCGGAGGGAAGTCCACCCCGCCGGGGTTTCTTCGCCCAGTATGCTTGTGTGCAACAGCGTTTTGCATTCCGCGCGCGCCGCGTCCACATGGGCGACGATCTCCGGGTCGTCCGCCGCGCAGATCATTTTGACCGCCGCCGCGTTGCAGCGGTACACGATATCTTTTGGCGTGAGCTGGTATGTGGCCGGAATGACGATTGCCCCCAGCTTGTGCAGCCCCACCATCAAAAACCACACTTCCGGGCGCTGTTTTAACATCAGCATCACCATATCGCCCTTTTTTATGCCTTTTGCGGCAAACATATTGGCGGCTTTGTCGCTCCACCGCTTTACGTCGCCGAATGTATAACGCAGCTCGCGCCCGTCGTCGTCGCACCACACGAGCGCAGGCTTTTGCGCGTCCTGCCGCGCCCATTCGTCTATCACGTCATACCCGAAATTAAATCCCTCCGGAATATGCAGTTTATAGTTCTGTTTGAAATCCTCGTAGCTTTCAAATTCCGTTCTCTCTAAAAATTTCTCTACCATAACACCCTCTGCAATACCTTTTGCCAATTTTTATACTGTTAAGCCCCCGCTACCGCCTGCCCGTGCCCGCATTCTCGTTTATCACTGTCAAAAATTTCGCGGTATCCGTTGCCGCTTGCTGCCCGTGGGGCACGGCCGGGTTGAAATACACGCTGTCTCCCGCCTCGAGCGTAAACTCCCGCTTGCCTATGACAACTTTTATCGTCCCTTCCAGCACAAAGTTAAATTCCTGCCCCGCGTGCGAAACAAGCTCGGGGTTTTCCGATTTACTGAGCGTCACGATCATCGGGTCCATGTCCCTGTTTTTATAGTTGGCCGCCAGGGCGGAAAAGGAATAGCCCGCGTATCGGTCTATTTTTACGCCCTTGCCGCCGCGCACGATTGTGTACTCATCCATACGCGGGCCTTCCCCCGTCATCAGCACGGTAGGGTCCACGCCAAATTCGCCCGCCACGGCGTACAGCACGCCTATGGGGATGTCGTCCGTCGCGTTCTCATAAGCCGCGTACTCGCTGAGCGGGATACCGACTTTATCCGCAACATCCTGCCGCGATAGCTCGAGTATTTCCCGCAGTTCACGTATGCGCGCCGCAATCTGCGCAATTTGTTCGTTCATTGTATACCTCCCGCGCCGCCTTGCCGTTTTGTGTTTTTTTGCTATGATGTATTCTATCATATTCGTAGGCGTGCCCGCAAGGTGTGCGGATATTCGCGTTGTTTGGTAGTATCTTCTCAGCGGGTGTTGCACCCGCCTAGACTGTCAATAAAGGCACGACATCTGCGGCGTCATCGCATAACCACGCGACCTCGGCGAATCGGTTATTCTGCCTCNNTGGTTATGCGATTCCTTGCATCTGGGCTTTTCTTGACAGCCTGCGCAGAGTATCAAATTTTTACTGTATTTTAGGTTTTTTGACACTCTGAGCGGGTGTTGCACCCGCCGTATCGCTATCAGGGCACGCCCGTTTCGCACCCCCACAAGGATTATTCAAAAGCAAACGCTAGCTATCTGCACAATATTAGTTGTTAACAACATTTTACAAGATATTAACAAGGTATGAATTGATTATTAGTAAAAAGTAATATATAATAACTTACATCTATATATGACATCATTAGGTTAAAGCATGCATTGGCGGAGGTAAATAAATATATGTTGGTAAAAAGAAAAAGTTGGATAGTCTTATGTCTGGTTCTCACGTTGGTCGCGGTTGCGGCTATCGCCGGGCTTGCCCCGGGCGGGCAGGCCGCGCGGGCTGCGGATAACATCGTGATCGTGGTAGATCCTGGGCATGGCTACTCTGACAGGGGCGTGGATTCCGGCGCAATCGGCATTGACGGAACGCAGGAAGCCGACCTGAACCGGCAATTGGGCGCGAAAATCGCGAACCAACTCAAGAGCGCGGGCTACACGGTCTATTCCACCCTGCCGCTGGCGGACGGCATCCCGAACCTGCTGCCAAACGGAACGGTTTCCTTGGAAACAAGGAAGAACAAAGTAAATGAACTGGGTCCTGACCTTTTTATTTCCGTCCATCATGATGCCGCGCCCGGGCGTGCGGCAGGGCCGCGTGGTACTAGCGTGCTTTACGCAACCGACCAACTGGCGGAAGCAATGCGCCCGCTTTCCAAAGCGATGGCGACATCGGTTTATCAATCAGTGGCGTCACTTGGCTATACGGTGGGAAACAGAGCGCAGCCCGTTACGCATGCCGACGCTACCGTGTTATATAGAACCAACGCACCCGCGATTACATTGGAGGCGGGTTTCCTTACAAACGCGCAAGACCTTGCCCAGGTAAAAGACCCGGCGAAGCAAACGGAGATGGCGGCAAAAGTCGTCGAGGGCATCCGCAATTTCGTCGCGGCGAATCCCCTGCCCAACAGGGATGCAACGCCGCCCACGGCATCTATGATCTACACAAGCGAGTCGCCCACGAGCGCGCCGCACTTCAACGGCGAAGTAAGCGGCGTGACCGACCCGAGCGGTGTGGCGGGCGTGCGTTTTGCGGTATACCGCGAGGGTAACACAGACCCGAATAAGGTCAAGTGGTACGACGGCGTGGATCTTGGAAGTGACGGCCGCTGGGGTATGCTGGCGCAAGAAGCAGACTTCACGCCCTGGGCAGGCACCTATATTATAGAAGCCTACGCGACGGACACCAAAAATAATACAGGCGCAATCGGCGTGACCTCCATGGTCGTGCAGGGCGACGCTTCGCCGCCCACGGCCACAAGCGTCTACACAAGCGCGTCGCCTACGAGCGCGTCGAATTTCAACGGCGAAGTGAGCGGTGTAACCGACCCGAGCGGTGTGCGCAATGTGTACTTCCATGTATATCGCAACGGTGACAGGAATACAACAAAACGGTACGACGGCGTATATCTTGGAAATAACGGCCGCTGGGGCATGCTGGCGCAAGAAGCAGACTTCGCGCCCTGGGCCGGAAGCTACACGATAGAAGCCTATGCGACGGACAACAAAGGCAATACAGGCTCTCTCGGCGCGGCCTCCATGGTTGTGCAAGGCGACGCCTCACCGCCTACGGCCACAAGCGTCTATACAAGCGCGTCGCCTACGAGCGCGTCGAATTTCAACGGCGAAGTGAGCGGTGTAACCGACCCGAGCGGTGTGCGCAATGTGTACTTCCATGTATATCGCAACGGTGACAGGAATACAACAAAACGGTACGACGGCGTATATCTTGGAAATAACGGCCGCTGGGGCATGCTGGCGCAAGAAGCAGACTTCGCGCCCTGGGCCGGAAACTACACGATAGAAGCCTACGCGACGGATAACAAAGGCAATACAGGCCTGCTCGGCGCGGCCTCTATGATCGTGCAGGGCGACGCCTCACCGCCTACGGCCACAAGCGTCTACACAAGCGCGTCGCCTACGAGCGCGTCGCACTTTAACGGTGAAGTAAGCGGTGTAACCGACCCGAGCGGTGTGGCAGGCGTGCGTTTTGCGGTATACCGCGAGGGTAGTTCCCCGGTGTGGTACGACGGCGTATACCTCGGGGATAATGGCCGCTGGGGTATGCTGGCAAGAGAGACCGACTTCACACCATGGGCCGGAAACTACACAATTGAAGTCTATGCGACAGACGCCAAAGGCAATACAGGCGCAATCGGCGTGACCTCTATGATCGTGCAGGGCGACGCTTCGCCGCCTACGGCCACAAGCGTTTACACAAGCGCGTCGCCTACGACTACTTCGTCTTTTAACGTGGAAGTGAGCGGCGTGCGGGATGAAAACGGTATCGCGGGAATGCAGTATGCCGTATATGTGAACGGCGATCAATCCACACTTAAATTGTATGACGGCGTGTATCTTGGGGACAACGGAAGATATGGCGCTGTTGTCCAGACGGCGGATTTTAACAACTGGAACGGCACCTATACGATAGATGCCTATGCGACAGACAACAAAGGCAATAGGGGGCTCCTCGGTTCGGCCAGCATGATAGTACAGTATACCGATCCGGCCGAATACAAAATTATGGGCACGCCGGAGTCCACACAAGCACAACTGGTCAATTACTACAAAAAGAGCGCGACGTTCCCGCAAAGCGTTTATGGGATGACATTGGAACAATTTGTGGAGATCTATTGGCAGGAAGCTACCTTTGAGGGGGTGAAGCCGGAAGTCGCCTTTATACAGATGTGTAATGAAACAGGATTTCTCCGGTATGGGGCGCAGGTAACGCCCGAGCAGCTCAACTTCTGTGGCTTAAAAACGCGTGACGGCAGCGTCTTTGCCTCCTTCCCGGATGTTAGGACAGGTGTTGCGGCGCAGGTACAGCATCTGAAGTGTTATGCGTCTACTGAGCCGCTTGTCAACTCAAACAATGTCGACCCGAGATGGCCGCTTGTAGCGCGGGGCTGCGCGCCCACAGTGGAAAGCCTGGGCGGGCGATGGGCGGGAGCAGACTACGGTATACACTTGCGTAACATGCTCAATGCCTTAAAGTCGGTTTCAAGTGTGGCAACCGCTGCGCTCACCGCGCCGTTGCCGGATGTGGCGGAACAGGCGCCTGCGGAAACAGCGGACAACGCCGTTTTGGATCAGGAGGTGTCGGTGCTTCTTGATGAACAGGCTGCGGCAAACGATGAAATATTGCCCGAAGTAAAGGAAGAGACGGCAGATCTGTTTAAGGACGTGCTTGCACCGCAGGACGCCCCCGCGCTTTCCGCGCAAGAGAGTGCGGACGCGGCACAGCGGATAGCCGCGCTGTTCCGCGCAGGAGTTGAAGCGGATGCAGCGAAAGATGGCAGCGGAGGTAGTCTCCCGCAGCAATACGGCATTACGGCGGAGGAATTCGCGGCGATGTATATAGAGGCTGCCGCAAACGCAGGCATAAGGCATGAGATCGCTTTTGCGCAGGCAATGGTGGAAACGGACTTCCTGAGAAAAGAAACCGGCGGGTTTAACATGGGTGGGTTAGCCGACACGGAAGCGCCGGATGTGCGGTCATCTATCGTGGCGCAAGCCGATTTGCTTAAAGACTTGGCGGCGGGGGATCTGGCACAGTTGGATGAAGCGTGGGTGCAGCGTCTGCTGGCGGTGCTCGAAATAGTCGATCAGTGGCGGGCCGGAGCCGATGCCAACACAATTGCGCAAGCATTGAACGAAGTTTAACAGTTATTTTTCAACTATGTAGCATTTCCAAGCAGCCCCTTACGGGGCTGTTTGGTTTTCTAAAGCCATAGAGTATTTCCTTATTATCATACCATCCCCGGCTACATCCGTTTTAAGTTTTTATACACTCCGTGCTCGTGCACATATTTTCATTGACACCGTGGTTTTTTTTTAGTAACATGAGAATATAAACGAAAAACACGATCATCACAACTCTTTTTTGCGAAAGGGCGCGGCGGTCAAAAAACAAGCCCCCAGGAAATCTAAATAAAGGAGAACACAGGCTATGAGCGAATTTTTTAACGGTATCCCCAAAATCAAATACGAGGGGGCGTCTTCCAAAAATCCACTGGCGTTCAAATTCTACAATCCGGATGAAAAAGTAATGGGCAAAACGATGCGTGCGCAGTTAAAGTTTGCCGCAACCTATTGGCACACGTTTTCGAGCGATATCAAAGATATGTTCGGCGTGGGCACAAGGGACGTGGGCTATGGCGAGAGCGACGCGATGAAGTCGGCGTTTAAAAAAGCGGATGCGGCGTTTGAATTCATGGACAAACTGGATATCGATTACTTCGCGTTCCACGATTACGATATGGCGCCGCAGGGCGCGACGCTTAAAGAGGGTAACCGCAACATAGACGAAGTATCCGATTATGTAATGGACCTGATGAAGAAATACGATAAGAAACTGCTGTGGGGCACGGCAAACCTCTTTGGCAACCCACGCTATATGCATGGCGCGGCGACCGCTCCGAACGCGGACGTGTTCGCATTCGCGGCGGCGCAAGTGAAAAAAGCCATCGATACTACTATGAAAATGGGCGGCACAGGCTACACGTTCTGGGGCGGCCGCGAGGGATACGAAACTCTGCTCAATACGAATATGGCGCTCGAGCAGGATAATCTGGCGCGCTTCCTTCGGATGGCGATCGACTACGCGCGCGGCAAAGGGTTTACCGGCAATTTCTATATAGAACCAAAGCCCAAAGAACCCACAAAGCATCAATATGATTTCGACACGGCCTCCTGCCTCGCGTTCCTGCGCAAATACGGGCTGGATAAAGATATGAAGATGAACCTTGAGGCAAACCACGCGACGCTTGCCATGCACACGTTCCAGCACGAGATCCGCGTTGCGCGTGACAACGGCGTGTTCGGTTCCATCGACGCGAATATGGGCGACCTGCTTTTGGG
>DOMW01000302.1:11036-12975 GCA_003510345.1 Clostridiales bacterium
TGAATTTCGACGCGAAAGTGCGCCGCGGCTCCTTCACAAAAGAAGACTTGTTTTATGGTTATATCGTGGGTATGGATACGTTTGCGATCGGTCTGAAAATCGCCGCCGCGCTGATAGAAGACGGCAGGCTGGATAGTTTTGTCGAGGAACGCTACGCAAGCTATAAATCCGGCGTGGGCGCGGATATTACAAGCGGCAAGGCGACGCTGGAATCGCTTTCCGAACATGCGCTTTCCCTGGGCGAAGTGACGACCAACACAAGCGGCAGGCAGGAATATCTGGAAGGCATCATGAACGACATTATGTTCCGCGGCCTGTAATACTTCCCTATAGCATAGCCAGAAGCGTTCCGTTTACCGGGGCGCTTTTTTCAAATCATTCTTCACGCCCCATCGCGCACGCATGATTGACATTTTTGCGTATTTCGCATATGATAAATACTATCCGAAAATTCGGATTTTTTTGGGATATAATGGGAGGAACCATGAGCATACGCATCTTGGGGACAGGCGGCTTTTTACCCGAAAAGCTGATGACAAATGAAGACTTCGAAACAATGATCGATACGTCCGACGAGTGGATTACCACGCGTACGGGCATAAAGCGCAGGCACTATGTACAGGACGGCATGGACAACGCGGAGATGTGCGCCATCGCCGGCAAGCTTGCCCTTGCTCAGGCAGGGATAGAGGCTTCCGATTTGGGCGGGATCATCGTCGCCACGGTGACGCCCGAAATGAGCGTGCCTTCCACGGCGGCGCAGGTGCAGCGCGCGCTCGGGGTGGAAAAATGCGTCGCGTTCGATGTGGCGGCGGCATGCTCGGGTTTTTTGTACGCCTTAAAAGTGGCGGAAGGGCTGCTTAAAGAAGGGGGCAAACCCTTTTTGGTGTGCGGCAGTGAAACGCTGTCCCGGTTCATGAATATGGAAGACCGGGCAAGCTGTGTGCTTTTTGGCGACGGCGCGGGCGCGGTCGTCATAGAATACGGCGGCAACATGAAGTATTTTGAGGTAAATTCCTACCCGGATACCGGGCATACGATAGAGATCAACGGCATGAATACCTACCGGGATGGCAAGCTCGTCCCCTCTCTGGTTTCAATCAAAGGCAAGGAAGTATACGTATATTCGACGCGCGAATCCGAGCGGGTGGTAAAAGAGGCGCTGGACGCTTTAAATATGAATACGGGTGATGTCGATTGGTTTGTATTCCACCAGGCCAACGCGCGTATCATCAAAACGGCGGCGGAGCGGATGGGCGTATCGCTTGACCGCTTTTATATCAATATTGACGACACGGGCAACACTTCGGCGGCCAGCGTGCCGCTTGTGCTCGACCAGATGAACCGAAAAGGCTTGCTGAAAAAAGGCGATGTGCTGACGATCGCGGCGTTTGGCGGCGGGCTTACATCCGGCTGCGCCATCTATGAATGGTGAGAAAACCCGATATAACAGGCGCATTTTGCGTATGGCTATAATATAATGTACAGATTAAAAGGAGAATGAAAATGGTTTTTGAGAAGATTGCGGGAATTATCAGTGAGAAAATGGACATCGACGTCGCCGACATCAAAATGGATTCCACGTTTGAGAGCCTTAAAATCGACTCGCTCGATATGGTGGAGATCGTAATGGATATCGAGGAAGAATTCGACGTATCCATTGAGGAAGCGGAAAACCTAAAAACTGTCGCCGACCTGGTCGCTTTTATCGACGACAATAAATAGGCGGTTTCTGGAAAACACGATCGTGGCAGGCGGCCGGATGCGGAACGTACTACAGTTTTCCGCATCTCCTGCCTTTTTGTACGTATCGGCTGGCCGGGAGTGAACATGGAAACAAAACTGACGAAACTACTGCAAATTAAATACCCTTTGCTGCAGGGCGCTATGGCGTGGATCTCGGACGCGAGCCTCGCGGGCGGGGTGAGCGCGGCGGGCG
>DOMW01000269.1 GCA_003510345.1 Clostridiales bacterium
CACAATAGAATGTGCTTTATTTACAATACACATATCTTTCAAGGTCTGCATTACTTTTGAAACCACTTCATCCAGTTCTTCCACGCTGTCCGCCGCCACGACCACGCCCTGGTTCTGCAAAAACAATGTGTCCGGCACGTTTTCAAACGCGGACAGCGCCGCTTTCACGGCTTTGGCCAGTTCACTGCCGGGCAGCGCGAACGGCGCCCACGCCGCCTGCGGAAACAGCTCGCCGGCCAGTTTCTTGCCGCCTTCGCCGCACACCATGCCGTTTACAAGCGCGGGGTGCAGGTGCAGCACATAATTTTGGGGGAACATACTGTGCAGAACACATTCCGTGCTCGGCATCCCGCTCCGCTGCAGCGGCAGCACAGCCGCCCGTATATCGGCAAGCTGCGCGTCCATATCCGCGTATTCTGTTTCCGCTATTTTTGCCAGCCTTTCCGCGTCCATCGCGATAAAACCATACTCGGTAAGTTCGGAAAGCTGCGTATCCGCATATTTGATATACAGCGTTCCGTCTTTTTTGAACGACGCACTGCCATGCCCCGCGGGTGCATACGCCCCGTCGCCGCCATACCGCCTGCCGGTTTCCGCCAGTTTTTTCAAAAGACTCATTTCACTACTACTCCTCATCTGTGTTCCTACCCCCGCTCACTACGGCCTTGTTAGCCCCGTCCTGTTAAGGTATTCGCCATACGCGTCGTCCCAGGCCGCGCTTGTTTGCGCTTCGTACCGTTTGATATCCTCCGCCCGCGCGACGATCTCCCGCGCTTCTTTGATATCCTTTATTTCCCCTGCCGCGATAAGCTGCAACGCAATATTCCCCAGCACGGTCGCTTCTGTGGGGCCTGCCAGCACGTCTTTGCCGGAAGCGTTCGCCGTCATCTGGTTCAAAAGCGCGCTGTTCGCACCGCCGCCTACGACATGGATTGTTTTTGTTTTGATACCCGCACTCCGTTCCACCGCTTCCGCTGTGTAACGGTATTTCATGGCGAGGCTCTCGACAAGGCACCGGATAACCTCGCCTTCCGTTTCCGGAACAGGCTGGCCGGTGTCCTTGCAATACTTCCTGATACGCCCGGGCATATCACCCGGCTTGATAAATTCGGGCGCGTCCACATCGATAATGCTCCTGAGCGGCTCGCATTCCGCCGCCATAGCGTCGAGCTGCGCGAAACTGTATTCTTTGCCCTCGCGTATCCATTGCCGCCGCGACTCCGCGTGCAGCCACGTACCCATAATGTTTTTCAGGTAGCGGATACTGCGCTCTACGCCGCCTTCATTTGTAAGGTTATATGCCCGCCCCAGTTCGTTGATCACAGGCCCGCCCAGTTCCGTACCCATCAAACTCCATGTGCCGCTGCTGATATAAATGAAATGCTTTTCCTGTGTGGGTACCACGGCCACCGCCGAAGCCGTATCGTGTGACGCGATGTTCATCACCTGCGCGGGCGGCGCGTTAAGCTCTTCCTGCAGTTCCTTTTTGAGCGTGCCGCAAACGCTGCCCGGCATCACGATGGGGCATAATATCGCGGGGTCTACCCCTATGGCGCGCACGAGGTCCATATCCCAATCGCGCGCTTCCGCGGAAAGAAGCTCGGATGTGGAGGCGATCGTATATTCCGTCTTCATCTCGCCTGTCAGAAAATAATTGAAAAGGTCGGGTGTAAACAACATTTTTTGCGTCCGTTTCAACTGGTCGGGGTGCTGCTCCACTAGGCTGGCAAGCTGGTAGATCGTATTGATCTGCAAGTCCTGCACACCTGTTGCCGCATAGATCTTTTCCTGCGGCAGTTTTTGATGCAGCGCGCGGTAGCCGTCTGTGCGGCCGTCCCTGTAATGCACCGGGTTTGCCGCAAGCTGCCCGTCAAAACCCACAAGGCCAAAATCCACGCCCCAGGTATCGATGCCGATCATATCGAACCCACCCGCAAGCACCGCCTTGCCGATCCCCTGCTTAATCTCGTAGAACAAACGCAAAAAATCCCAATAAAGCGTACCGTTCATACTGACCGGGTCGTTTGTAAAACGGTGCAGTTCCCGCACGTTGATCTTTCCATCAGCAAACTCGCCCAGCATGGCCCGCCCGCTCGAGGCGCCTAAATCGAGCGCCAAGATTCTCTTCATCACCGTTCCTCCAATCGTTGAACACTCTTTAGAGCAACCCCGCGAACGGTAGCCGAGGTAGGTCTGAGCAAGATCGTATTCAGGCTAGGCGCGGACACGCAGGCGTATCGGCACATACGGCCAGTGGCCGTAACGACGCATGAATGCGATTTTGCCGGAGATAACCGGCTATCGATTGTCAAGATGCTCTATACTCCCGGCTGCCGCGCGTTTGCGCACAAAAAAACAACCGATTTGTAAATTCCCTACTTATTCTATTGTATTTTTTTACACGGTACAAGTCAAGGGCTGCCGGTTATTATACTATGGTTACCTAAACTGCCGTCAAAGTTTAATACAAAACCGCGTAGATGGGCCGCTCCCAAATTAACAAGCGAAAAGAATGCTTTACGTGATTATTACATTCCCGTAACAACTATATGGGGTAATGAGGAGGGATCATCAGCGGAAAGGAAGTATCAATCTATGAGCGGCAACCGCAATAAACAATGGAGGGCAACGGCGCGTACATGGAAGATCATCGCCGTATTTACCAGCATCCTTGCCATACTGCTTTTTGTCATGCTGGTAAGGACAGCGGCGACAGCGCACCCGGCAATGGAGGAAGACAAAGAGCCCTCGCCGTCCCAGGCGGCCGCGCTAAACGCATTGCCCGCGCAGCCCGTACAGCCTGCGGCGCAGGATATAGGTTCCACGCTTTCCGGCAAACGGGTATTGATAGATCCCGGCCATGGCGACACGGATGTGGGAACCATAGGCCCGCTCACCGGCAGGTATGAAAGTGAGGTCAACCTGGAGATTTCGCTGAAACTGCGTGACGCGCTTACACAAAAAGGCGTGGATGTCGTCATGACCCGTGAAAGCGACGAGCCGCTTGCCGCGGAAAATGAGCAGGATGTTACCGTGCGCAAGGAGGCCGATATGGTGAAGCGCGAGGAGATTATAGAAAACACGAATGCCGACTTTTTATTGAGCATCCACCAAAACCGTTTTGACGACGCAAGCGTAGCCGGACCGCAAGTTTTTTACCTCAAAACGCAGGATGGGCAGGAATATTGGGCCGACTTCGCAAGAGCGATACAAGGCGCGCTGAATGAACGCTTGCCTGTGGAAAACCCGCGCGGTATAAGCCCGGGCGACTGGAGGCTTTTAAAGAAGGGCGGCCAGCCGGGCTGTATCATAGAGTGCGGTTTCTTTTCCAACCCCGCGGAAGAAACATTACTGCAAACGGAGGAGTACCAAAATGAAATAGTAGCCGCCATCGTTGCAGGTCTGGAAGGGTATGTGAATGGCGGCTGAAAATTGAGTGTATTGATTGGGCGGCTGGTGCGCGTATCATGTGAAAGAGTGTAATGCACGGAAGTAACATTGACACGCAGGAAGTGGTTTGATATTATATAATTGTAAACTTATGTATTCGCAATGAAGACACAGAATCCCTTGCCATAAAAAGGAGAAACTATGAAACGGTTATGTAAAGTATTGTGTGCCGTTACAGTCGCGTTGCTTTGTCTCAGCGTGGTAACAGTGGGGATGGCCGGGGAAACGGCCGACGCCGCCGTCATTTCGGAAAAGCCGCTATCTGAATCGGCGCTGCCGGAAGAAAATGCCGGGCAAGCGCCCGGTGAAGCCTTTGCCGAGGAAACGGCTGAAAACGAAGAACAGCCGGTTAGCAGCGCGGAAGAAGAGGGCAGCGAAGCGCCGGCGGCAGCCGTTGCTGAAGAATCTGTGGAAGGCGAAGCGCCAACTGACGGTGCTGACATACCACCTTTAGTGGCGGTTTCCGGCGTTACGCTGGACAGGCATGAGATCGATATGTTTGTGGGTAGAGGTAACGGGGAGCAGCTTGTGGCTACTGTTTTGCCGGAAGACGCGGACAATAAAAACGTAACATGGGCAAGCAGCAATGAAAACAACGTTTTTGTAGATGACACAGGGTTAGTATGGTCGAGGGTACCCGCCCCTAGACCGGCACCAAACCCCGACCCGACCAAGGGAAACTTTCACTATACCAGTACAGAGGGCGGCCCCGACTGGGCGGAGACCGTCACTGTAACGACAGAAGAAAGCGGCTATACGGATGTATGTAACGTCAACATATATGGCCCCAGGGTCGCTACGGTAGCGGGGCTGCCCGCCGACCGGCGGTCTGTGAAAGTGGGCGATCGATTCACGCTGTTTATCGAGGGGAGCGACGTGGCAAAGGCGTTTGCGTGGGACTGGGATGAAACGGTATTCCGCGGGGAACCACATGGCGATGCCAATAATTCCATTACTTTTACGGCGATCCGCCCCACTGAAAAAATAACTGATACAACACAGTGGCCTGCTGCTCTTATAACTTATGCCGGTTATCAAACGGATTTTATCGTAACGGCGGCGAATAACGCGTACAGTGTGACCAGCACGGATCTGACGTTTACCGGCGGCAACGCGCCTGCAAAAATGGTGATCGACGCCGACCACACAAAATATACGGCGACAACCGTGGATGGAACCGCCGCGCCCGTAGAGGTGGCGTCGGGCAGTACGGTTATTACCTTCCCGGCACAATATCTCAATACGCTTTCCAATGGCACGCATACGGTACGCGTGGAATTTACGGATGGGTATGCGCAGGCAACGCTTACTATAAAGAAACCGGGGCAGCCTGTCTCTCCGCAGACGGATGACCGCGCGAATTTGATTGGTTGGGTCGTACTTGCCGCGCTGGCGGGTTTAACGCTTGTTTGCACAGTATTGCTGAAAAACTTTAAAAAGCATCCGCAATCAAAGTAAGGATACTACACTACAACGTGTCAAAAAAGCCAACCGGGAGGTTGGCTTTTTTGCTCTGTAGCTCTGACGTGGTGACCCCGCGGGGAATCGAACCCCGGTTACAGGCGTGAGAGGCCTGTGTCTTGACCGCTTGACCACGGGGCCATAGCGCAGTATTTATTCTAATGGAGCACGCTCATTTTGTCAAGACAAGCCGCTTACTAATTAAAACAGCGGCTATCGCCCTGCAATGTGGTCCCGCGATTTCCGCAAAAAATGTTGACAATTTCCATTTTGTATATTACACTGTATTTAAATTGTGCACGAGCACAAGAGTGGAAAAACGAAGCAGGGCGGCTCGCGTCGGCTTGTATTGTCAGAATAAAAGGCCCGGCGCTGAGAAAATAAAAATGAAACGTTCCGACACATAATTCATGTGATTTTTTGAGGTTTGATTGAAGGGTAGAATGCTATATTTCGGGCGATTGCCTTACCAGGGTAAGCGAGGAAGGCAGTGAATACGCAGTACAAGCAGAGGTATTCATGGCGCTTTGTTTTCCTTTGCCGGGCGGTGGGCTTTAAGGTTGTGAGCCTTGCGGTTCTGCAAACCCGTATAATGGAGGTAGTGTTTTATGGCGGAAGAAATATTAAAGCTGAGTAATATTTCTAAAACATTCCCCGGGGTGAAAGCTCTGGACGGAATACAGTTCACTTTGAAACAGGGCGAAGTGCATTGCATTTGCGGCGAAAACGGCGCGGGTAAGTCTACGCTCATTAAAATTATTTCCGGCGCGTACCAGCCGGATGAAGGCGGCGCCCTCATTTATGAAGGAAAGAACGTCCGCCTCGACCCTTTTTCAGCGATGAAGCTGGGTATCCAGACAATCTACCAGGAGCATACGATTTTCGGGCCGCTTTCCATCACGGAAAATATTTTCGTGGGGATGGAGATCACCAAAAACGGTGTGATGCAAAAGCCTGAAATGGAGCGAAAAACAAAAGAAGTGCTGGAATACCTGCATACCGACCTCGACCCGGATGAATTGGTGGAAAACCTTTCCTCGGGCGAACAGAAAATTGTTGAGTTCGCAAAAGCGCTGGTGTTTGACCGAAAGGTCATTATACTGGACGAACCCACCGCTTCTTTCTCCGCTTCGGAAACAGAAAACCTTCTTGAGATCGTAAAAAAAATAAAAGCCCGCGGCATCGGCATCATCTATATTTCCCATCATCTGGATGAAGTATTCAAAGTCGCTGACCGCATCACTGTTCTGCGGGACGGACAGTATATTAAAACGACGGACGTTTCAGAGACGACTGAACCCCAGCTCATCCGCGATATGGTGGGCCGGGACGCCTCGGCGTTTTACAACCGCGAGTATTTTCCGGCGGGCGATGTGGTGCTTGAGGCAAGAAACCTTACGGGCAACGGTGTGCACGATATCTCGTTTTCGGCCCGGCGCGGCGAGATAGTCGGTTTTGCCGGTATGGTCGGCTCGGGCAGGAGCGAATTGATGACGCTGTTGTTTGGCGGCGCGGAAAAACTTTCCGGCGAAGTCTGCGTGATGGGCGAGCCTGCCGATTTCAAAAGCCCGCGCGACGCTATCGAGCGGAAAATTTGCTATATCACGGAAGATCGCCAGCATACGGGCCTATTTTTGATCCACACGATCGCGCGTAACACAATGATCGCCAACATGGTGAATACAAAGAAATTCACCGTGATGCCCCAGGAAGAAGAAAAGATCGGCAATGAATACATAAAAAAGCTTAACACAAAAGCGCCGGACGCCGAAGTGCTGGCCGGTAACCTTTCGGGTGGCAACCAGCAAAAAGTGGTGCTGGCAAAATGGTTTAACACAAACGGGGAAATCTTTATATTTGACGAGCCAACCCGCGGTATCGACGTGGGCGCCAAGCAGGAGATATACCAGATCATGGTAGACCTTTTGCGGGAGGGCAAGTCCATTATTATGGTGTCTTCCGATATGCCGGAAGTCGTTTCCATGAGCGACCGGGTACTGGTCATGAAAGAGGGCCGGCTTGTTGGCGAGCTTGCAAAAGAAAACCTTTCCGAAGAGAATGTGCTTGAATTATCCATAGGGGGAGCGAAGAAATGAACAAAGACCTTACCACCAAGAAAAAAGGATTTTTCCGGGGCGAAAACTCCACCGTCCTTTTGATATTTGTAGGCTTTGTAGCCGCCGTCGTCGTGTTGCAGCTTATTGCATCGGGCGGCGGGGAATACCCCGCCATGATCAGCCCGGCCAACCTTACAAACATTGTTATGCAGGTCGCGGCGATTGGTATCATGGCAATGGGTATGACATTGATCATGATATCGGGCGGCATAGACCTTTCCGTCGGTATGCTCACCTCGTTCGTAGTGCTTTTCATCGCCAAAAGCTTCCGCGATTGGAGCTTCCCGCTCGCCGCGGCGATCATCGTGGCCATACTGCTTGCCGTTTTATTTGAAACGGGCATGGGCTTTGTCATCTCCCGGCTGGGCGTGGAACCGTTCATTATTACACTGGGCGGGCAGATCGCGTTCCGCGGTATCGCGCTGCTCATTGTGAATTCGCAGGAGATCAGTATGAGCGGCGCGCTTGACGGGCTGAAAAACACCGTGGTTCCCGGCCTAAAAGACCCCACCAGTGGTTTAAACCTGAATATTCCGCCTTACATATTTATCTTTATTGCCATTGTGATCGTAATTTGGTGGGTACTCAAGTATACGAAATACGGCAGGCGCATTTACGCGGTGGGCGCAAACCCGCAGGCGGCGTACCTTGCCGGTATCAACGTAAAGAACGTGCAGCTTTCCACGTATTCCTTAAACGGCCTTTTGGTGGGCATTGGCGCCGTTTGCCTGCTTGCCCGCGTAAACACGGCCATCATCACCACCGGCGCGAACCTTGAGATCGACGTGATCGCCGCCGTCGTGGTGGGCGGCGTGGCGATGTCCGGCGGCAAGGGTAACGCCTGGGGCGTGTTTATCGGTGCGCTTTTGATGGGCGCCATAGCAAACGGCATGAATATATTACGGTTGCAGGCCGAATGGCAATTCGTAGCGAAGGGCCTTATCATCATCGCCGCCGTTTCGGCCGGGGCGCTCACCGATAAGATACAGGCGCGCAGGCAGGTAAGGCAGCAGAACATCGCGAGCGGCAGGCAGGATGCGCAAGAACCGCGTTCCGGGCAAGGCGAGTAACAAAAAACGATATATCCCGGCAAGTATGCCGGTGGATATATATAGCAGGCTTATCCCTGTAATAAGTAAGAATTCAGGAGGAAAACAAATGAAAAAAATTATTGCTATTCTCGTATGTGT
>DOMW01000083.1:0-2953 GCA_003510345.1 Clostridiales bacterium
GCCCGCGAGCGAAGCGCCCGCAAGCGAAGCACCCGCGAGTGAAGCGCCCGCGGCTGCCGGTGGGAGCTGGAAGATCGCTGTTGTGCCTAAAATGACGTCTATCGCCTGGTTTGAGAGAATGGAAAACGGCGTTAAGATGTACAATGAGCAGTACAGCGACAACATCTTCTATGGTGGCTCCGTGGAAGGCGCCGACCAGGCGGCTTATGTGGAATCCCTGTTGGCGGAAGAATGGGACGCGATCTGCGTGACGCCTTTTGATACGGAAGCGATGGAGCCGGTTTTGGAAAAAGCCCGCGCGCAGGGTATCATTGTGATCACACATGAAGCGGCCAACATGGCAAACATCGATTACGACGTGGAAGCGCTGGACAACATATTCGTAGGCGAGCTGATGATGCAGAACATTGGCGAGCATGTAGGCGGCACAGGCAAGTATATACAGCTTGTGGGCGCGCTGACGTCGCAGACGCACATGGAGTGGACCGGCGGCGCGGAAGAGTACCAGAAAGCCAATTACCCGGATATGGAGCTGATCGGCAAATATGAGACAAAAGACGATCAGGAAGAAGCCTACAACCAGGCGAAAGAAGCGCTTACAGCCAACCCGGATATCGTAGCGATACAGGGTTCCGCTTCCACAGACGTCGCGGGGGCGGCCCGTGCGGTGGAAGAGCTGGGGCTGGCGGGCAAGGTAACGCTCGTAGGGTTCTCGCTGTGGTCCGTTTCCGGCCAGTATGTGGAAGACGGCGTGATCACCGGTTTCTACTTCTGGGATTCCGCTTACGCGGCAATGGCGCAGATCACGATTGCAAAAGCGATGCTCGACGGCACGATCGCCGACATCGAGGCGAACGGTATCGCGGATACGTACATTCAAGGGTACCAGGAGATGACATTGCAGCAAAATGACGCCGGACGACCGGTATTCTACGCGCAGTCCTATGTCTATATCGACGAAACCAATGTGGCGGATGAGACCTATCACTATTAATTAATACTGCTGCGGGGAAAAGTATGATGGACAGCCGAACCTTATGCAGCGCAACTGTATAAGGTTCGGCTTCTTTTATCGATAGGGGGAAACATGGAAGCGACAAATACTTTCCTGAAGTTGAACGGGATCCGAAAGTCTTTTGGGGGCGTAAAAGCTTTAAAGGGTGTGGATTTTGAGATAAAAAGCGGGGAGAT
Source organism: Clostridiales bacterium (assembly GCA_003510345.1). Taxonomy (GTDB): domain Bacteria; phylum Bacillota; class Clostridia; order Christensenellales; family Christensenellaceae; genus UBA5399. The sequence goes on from DOMW01000083.1 coordinate 1,192, forward strand.
ACATTGCCTGGCGGGGGAAAACGGCTGCGGCAAGTCTACGCTTATTAAAGTAATCTCCGGCGTGTACAAGCCGGATCAGGGCGAAATATTCGTGGAAGGGAAAAAAGTGGAGATCGCAAAACCGCTTGACGCCATCAAAATGGGTATTCAGGTGATTTATCAGGACTTTGCGGTGTTCCCCAATTTATCCGTTGCCGAAAACATATCTATGAACCGCCTTTTTGTAGAGGGGAAGCAGACAGTAAACTGGAAACAATCCAAAGAGATGGCGCTGGAATCTATGAAGACGATCGGGGCGAATGTAGACCCCAATATCCTGCTGGAGCGGCTTTCTGTCGCGAATAAGCAGATCGTCGCGATTTGCAGGGCTATTTTTAACGACGCAAAGCTGATTATTCTGGACGAGCCGACCACTGCTTTAACGGCAAGGGAGATCGACAAGCTGTTTGCCGTGATGCGGAACCTAAAGGAAAAAGGGCTTGCCGTGATGCTGGTGAACCATAAGCTGGACGAGATATTTGAGATTGCCGACAGGATCACCGTACTTCGGAACGGGGAGACGATTTCGAGCGATGTGAAAGAAGCGTACAACAAGGAACGCTTTATACATGACCTCACAGGGCATGATATAGAGGATGTGAAGTATGAGCCGGAGCCGAATGACGAGGTGATATTGCGCGTGGAGGGGTTGAACAGAAAGGATGCGTTTTCAGACGTCAGCTTTACGATGAATAAAGGCGACATTTTAGGGATCACCGGCCTTTTGGGGTCGGGGCGCGGCGAGATCGGCGACGCGCTTTTTGGCATCGCGCCCGCGGACAGCGGCAAGATTATATTGAACGGGAAGGAAATCAAGATCGGCAGTATAGACGACGCGATAGACAACAAAATCGCCTATGTGCCGGAAGACCGCCTAACGCAGGGGCTTTTCTTGGAGCGGTCTATACTGGACAACACCATCGCGGCTTCTTTAAAGGATTATTTTGCAAGAGGACGGATGGATGACGGCGCGATGGAACAGGCGGCGGACGGCTGGGTTTCCAAGCTGCGCGTGGCCACGCCGTCTGTCGAGCCGCCCATCAGCACGCTTTCCGGCGGAAACCAGCAGAAAGTGGTTATCGCTAAGTGGCTGAACACAAACCCAAAGCTCATTGTGTTAAACGGGCCGACAGTGGGCGTGGATATCGGTTCAAAATCCGAGATACACGCCATTCTGCGCGATCTGGCGCAAAGGGGCATTGGCGTCATAATCATTTCAGACGATTTACCCGAGCTGATCCACAACTGTAATAAAATGATTGTCGTATTTGACGGCAGGGTCATTAAGACTGTGGACAACAGCATCGATGAGACGACGCTCGCCAACCTGCTGAGCGGCAAGGAAGGAGACGCGCAATCATGAATGAAGCAAGGACACTACGGACAGCTAAGACAGTAAAGGCGACAAAGACAAAAGAAGTGCTCGCCTCAAGCCAGATGATTATTGTTTACGTGATCATCGGCCTGAGCCTTATTATCGGGATGGTCAACAGTACGTTTTTCGATTTCGCGACGGTTATCACATTGTCCCGCGCGGCGCTGGTGATGCTCATATTCGCCATTTGCGAGATGATCGTCATCGTTTCGGGGGGCATAGACGTTTCCTTCCCGGCGGTGGCGTGCTGCGCCCTTTATATCCCCATAAAGATCATGACGGATACGGGGATAGACAACATCGTGTTCCCGTTTGTGATCGCGGTGTTGATCGGGCTGGGGTGCGGGG
>DOMW01000083.1:2960-4857 GCA_003510345.1 Clostridiales bacterium
GTGAGCAGCATCTTAAACGGCGCGTTGGTCGGGGTGTTCGGGGCCACGGAAAATTCGCGGCTGCCAAGCACGGTGGACGCCGTATTCCGGCAGTACCTCTTTACGTATGAATCGCCGCAGGGGCTGACGTATTCACTGACGATTTTGTTTATCATACCCGTCGTTTTCGCGGTGGTTGTCGCGCTGCTGCTGAAATATACCAGGCTGGGCCGCGGCATCTACGCCATCGGCGGCAACAAAAAGGCCGCTTCTATCGCCGGGTTTAACGTAAAGGGCATACAGTTCTTTGTGTATATATTTGTCGGCGGCATTGTGGGCGTGGCGGCCATGGCGTCGTGCATATTAAACCGGACGGCCAGCCCCACAAACCTGATGGGCGGCGAAATGATGGTGATTGCCGCCGTGGTGCTGGGCGGTACGCGCATTACCGGCGGCCACGGCACCATTATCGGCACCGTGCTGGGGGTGTATTTGATCACGCTGATACAAAACAACCTGATTATGCTGGGCGTACCGACACACTGGCAGAGTTTTATCCTGGCGATCCTTATCATCATAGGCACGGCGATCACGTCCATCAAGGCGTTGCGGGCGTCGCAAAGCTCAAAGGTTTAACGGGGTGACGGTATGAATATGAAAAACACAATGGTAAAACAGAGAAAAAAGATTGATAACAGCATTCTGACGCTGCTCGCGCTGATCGTCGGCATATTTGTGCTGATGGCGATTTTGAGCCCGGGCAGTTTCTATTCGTGGGCGAACGTGCGCTCCATGATATTCCAGTTCCCGGAATTCGGCATCATTGCGCTGGGTGTTATGCTCTGCATGATTTCGGGCGGGATAGACCTGTCGCTGGTCGGGCTGGCAAACCTCGCGGGCATCATCGCCGCCTATATCATTCTGGCGATGGGCGGGTCTAATTTAGGCATCGTAGTAGGCATCGTGGCGGGCGTTGCCGTGGGCTTTGGCGGCGGGCTTTTTAACGGGGTGCTGATCTCCAGTCTGAATCTGCCGCCTATGCTGGTGACGTTGTGCGGGTTGCAGCTCTTTACCGGGCTGGGGTTGGGGATCACCTCGGGGCCGGCGGTGACAGGGCTGCCGGATAATTTCAAGTTTATCGCGAACGGCAGCATCCCGCTGGGCAGTATTGAGATCCCCATCGTATTGTTTGTATTTATCGGCGTGCTGGCTGTAGTCGTTTTCATTATGCGAAACACGGTTTTTGGCCACCAGATATATTTTCTCGGAAGCAATAAGGAAGCCGCGCAGTATTCGGGCATAAACTGCAAGAAGGTCATTCGCATGACGTATGCCCTGTCCGGCGCTTTGGGGGCTGTCGCGGGCATTATCATGACGTCGCATTTCAACTCCGCAAAGTCGGACTACGGCGCGACGTATACGCTGCTCTCTATTCTGATCGTTGTGCTGGGCGGGGTGCACCCGGACGGCGGGCGCGGCAAGGTGCTGGGCGTCGTGCTTTCCGTGCTGTTGCTGCAGTTTATTACCCAGATGTTCACACTGCTTAAAATCGATACGAACTGGAAGACGTTCACATACGGCCTGCTGCTGATCGCGGCGTTGTGCATTACGCTGTTTCAGGCTAAGTACAAGGAACGAAAGGCGTACAAGGAGTCGATTGCGGAAGATAGAGTGAATTAACGAGTATTATATCGTAGGGCAAGCCCTGTACCCTGCGCTAAAGGGCACGCGTTCTGCCCCAAGGGAACCGCTGATCAATACAGGCCACGCGTCTTTTGGGTCTTTTTATGAGTGACAGTTTAATAAGGTTTGTATATACCCCGGGTAGGGAGGCGGGATTTGAACTCGCTCCTGTGTTGTTGTTGAAACGGAAACACTTACCACCGTGGATGGTGATGACGCTGCCGCTGGGCGTCAA
>DOMW01000083.1:4940-9698 GCA_003510345.1 Clostridiales bacterium
TCGGCGACCTTAGTAATCCGGAAGGATGGTAGTTCAGTAATGTAGACCAGACGACAGAATAGAGAGATAGTTTTGTAGAATTGTAAGACATGACATTTCCCGTTTGCTCGTGTCTTTGCCTTTAAGGGAGTTTTTAGAATCGTAGGTTCTGAACTGCCAGAGGCATTCAAATGCGCCGCAGGCTCCTTGACCCATGAGGAATACCCGAGTCCCAAAAAGGGATGCAGAATAGCGAATGTAATGCCAGTCCCAACACAGAAAAACCTAAAAGAGATTTTTCTGTATTGGGACTGGCGTTATTATTTTGGAATCAGGCTTATGTGCGGACTAGCACAGCCATATAGGCGAGGGTGGAAGCGTCTTTCTCTTTGAGCCAGTTGGTGATTTCCGTGATCAGCTCTTTGAAGTGGCCAAACACGGCGCGGTCGTATTTCGAAATGATGGAAACGGCGTCATCATTGGAAAGGCTGCCTTTTAAGCTGTGGATGCCGACAAAATGCAGCTTTAGTATGCGGTAGGAAACGCAAAGGTAGATATAATAATCCCAGATTATGGACGATTCCAGTTTTTGTTCTTTGGCGTTATACCCAATAAGGTCATAGGGGTGCATGAATACGTCGTTTACAAAATAGTTTTCAAAGACATGTTCCCATGCCGTGAATGTTTTTTCATATTTCATAAGCGCGTCAAAATAGTTTTTATAAAACGTGTCGGCTTTCTGCACCTCTGTGTGGACGCCAAGCCCATGGAACGTATCTTTTATCAGCGCGACATAGCTCTTGGAACTGATCCTGTGGTCAAGAAGCTGGTTCAGTTTTTCCCAGACGGCGAATTGCAGCGTGGGAATCTCGGGCAGGGAGGCGAATTGGTCGATAATAGACTTGTCTTTAAAGAGGGTGCGGTATTCGGCTATGACGCCATTGATGGTTTTGTAAGTACTTTGTGTGGCTTTTTGAAGGAAAAGGCCAAGCAAAATCAATCGGTATTCAAAATAAAACGACCGGTCTTGCAAAATGTCGATTACAAAATCACGTATCATTCGAAAGTACCGCGGATCGTAGTGCGCAATGGGCCTGTACGAAACCGAAGGATCCGTCTCCGCCATAATAAACGAAAGGGGCTTATCCGGCAACATACCGATGCGCGCGACCTCGGGGCAGCTGGGTTTTAACGTGTATTCAAACCTGTCGTCAAATTTGTACGCGGTACGCGGGTATTGCCGGCAAGTAAGGGAAAGGTATTCCTCGCCCAGTTTTTTTTGCCAGGCGCATAAACTCTGTTCGTCTAAAAAAGGGCACAAACCGGTTTCTTTATCAAGCATGACTGAGGCGTACTGCTGGGAATCGCCGCCGGGGGTACGCTTGAGCCCTTGTGAAACACGGGCTTTCAGCCAGGGATCCTTCGCGGCGCGGTACTTGTTATATGTTTTTTTGTCGATCGTAATAATCCATTCCTGGCAGCAACTGTATTCACAGGCCGGCCCGGCGCATTGAAAAGCGTTTGCAAATTCCGGCATAAACGTTTTTTCCATAGGAACCCCCTTAGACTGGACAATACTATAATTGTAAATATATAGTGTATTATAGCAAATTAACAGCGGTATTTCATCGGGCATCGTAAAAAAAAACTTGAAATTTGCCCAAACAGTAAAAATTATGTTCGCATAATTGATTTTTATGGTATAATGATGCTAAATTGTATGGTTACATTATATCAATGAAAAGGTAGGGCGTGGTATGGAAGCGGTAAGAACGCGTGAAAAGCAAGATATTTTGCTCGAGACCGGCACAAACGAAATGGAGATCATGGAGTTCACGGTATCCGGCAATACATTTGGCATTAATGTTGCTAAAATACGGGAAATCATGATGTCGTGTCCTGTTACGCCAATGCCGCATTCCCATCCGTCGGTGGAGGGCGTCTTTAAGCCGCGAGACATCGTTATTACGGTGATCGACCTGCCGGGGTATTTAGGGTTGCATTCGGATGAGCTTAATGAGAAAGATTTATTCATTATCACGAACTTCAACCAGATGCATATCGCTTTCAGGGTTCATACAGTGGAAGGGATCGACAGGATATCGTGGAACGATATTGAGAAGCCGGACGCTACGATCTACGGGGGCAACGAAGGCCTTGTTACCGGGCTGGCGCAGTTCCAGGGGCATCTCATCACTATACTGGACTTTGAGAAGATCGTAACGGACATTGCCCCGGAAACGGGCCTTAAGATGTCGGAAATCTACGCGCTCGGCGACAGGGGAAGGGATAGCCACCCCATTGTGATTGCCGAAGACTCCGTGTTGCTTTCCAAGATGATTTTAGAGGCGCTCGGGACGGCGGGGTACGACAATGTGAAGCATTTTGACAACGGGCAGGAAGCGTGGGATTTTCTGGAAGGGTTGGGCGAGGACCCGACGATGATGCACCAAAACGTAAGCTGCATTATTACCGATATAGAAATGCCGCAGATGGACGGCCACAGGTTGACAAAGCTGGTCAAAGACCATAAAGTCTTAAGGGATCTCCCCGTCATTATTTTCTCTTCGCTCGTTACAGAAGAAATGCGGGAGAAGGGCAAACAGGTGGGCGCGAACGAACAGCTTTCAAAACCGGAGATCGGCAAACTGGTGAGCGTGGTTGACGGATTGGTTGGCTTTCAGGGGGAATAAAAATATTTTTTAAAATGCGCTAAAGTTTGGAATGTTTTTCCCGATATAATTATAATAGTGTTAGGAATAATTTGATCAGGAAGGGGATGCGGCGGTTGGCTTTAAATATTTTCAGCGGGATAGAATTACCGGAGCGCGGGCTTAACGCGTCATGGCAGCGCAATTCTATTATTCTGAATAACGTTGCGAATGTAGACACCCCGGATTTCAAGGCTTCCGAGCTTCAGTTTGAATCGATTTTTAAGGACGCGCTGGACGACGAGAGTTTTGTGTTCAGGAAGACCCGCCCCCGGCACATGGATATTGGGCAGAATAACCTAGAGGGGATCGACGGGGTCGTTACATCATCCAATACGGTAGAACGTATGGATGGCAATAATGTGGATATTGATAAGGAAATGACTGATTTCGCTAAAAACGTTATTTTTTACAACGCGCTTTTGCGGAAGGTGAACGGTCAGTTTAACCAGCTACGGACGGCTATCAAGGGTCAGTAGTTTTTCTTTTGGTTTTGGAAAGGAGCGTATCATGTCATTTTTAGGTTCTATGGATATTTCATCCTCGGCGCTTACCGCGCAGAGGTTACGCATGGATGTGGTGGCGGAGAATGTTGCGAATATTAACACGACAAGGACGGCGGAAGGCTTGCCATACCGGCGCCGGTATGTGGTTTTCCAGCAGAGGGAACCGCAGTCGTTCACGCAGGCTTTGAATTCATCTATAGCGGGCGTTGCGGGCAGCGGCGTGCGCGTTACGGAAATCGGGGAAGACCAGGCCGAGCTGAAGCTGGAGTATAACCCTTCGCATCCCGACGCGAATGAATTCGGGTATGTGGAAATGCCGAATGTGGAGCTTGCGCGGGAAATGGTGGATATGATGTCCGCCACGCGTTCTTACGAGGCGAACATCACTGTGTTGAATTCCACAAAGACTATGGCGATGTCGGCGCTCGACATTGGCCGCCAATAGGGGGTGTAGTTAAATGGCCGTAAGTGGTATTGGAACGCCCTCCGGTTTGGATCAGTGGTTTGGAACGCTGAAAAGGCCGACGGAAGAGGTAGAGGGTTCAAACTTCCAGGATGCGCTGACAGGCGCGATACAGGAAGCGGACAGGCTTTATGAGGTATCGGCGGCGGATACAGAGGCGTTGCTTGCCGGCGAGGTGGACAACCTGGCGCAGGTGATGATAAACGGTACAAAATCGGAAATGGCGCTGAACCTGGTGGTGCAGGTGCGAAACAGGATTGTGGACGCTTATACGGAGTTCATGCGTATGCAGGTATAAAAATCGATTGCGGGGAATATATGGATGTGGCGGTATAATGCTATCACGGATAGCGTGCCGGACACGCAGTTTGCCCCGGAGCTTAACGTAGGTAGTATTGTTCTTGTCATTGTATTTTTGGCCGCCATATTGATTGGCGCGTACTACTTGACAAAGTTTGTTGGCAAACGGGCGTTGCAAAAAGGGATGAAGCAAAAACCTGCCGGGGCAGGAAGATGGCGAAGCCATGAACCCGGCAGGCTTATTTCTATTGCGGACAGGATAGCTATCGACAGGGAAAAAACGGTTATGGTGGTGGAATTCAAAGGAAAGTATTATCTTTTGAGTACGACGCCGAAGGAAATACACTGCATTGATTCCATTCCTGTTCCGCCGGAGGACATAGAAGAGCCGGATATGGAAGAACCGGATTCGGAGGAGCGCGCCGCCGTACAGGTTGTTACATTCCGGTCTGTGATGGGGAATGTGGGTACAGAAATAAAAAACAGGACATACGCTTTTTTCCACAGGGGGAAATTGCCGCCGCAAAAGCAAAGCTTTGAAAATCAGTTACAGCGGGAGATAGAAGAGCAGGAAGCCGGGAAGGATACGAAGAAGAAGTAGCGGCATCAGAAGGACGAAAAAGCATCGTAAGCAAAAACGTGGGATTGAAGTGATTTTATAGGATGGCAAAGTATGGCATTTCACGATTGTGTGCGCCTTTGCCTTTGAGGGAGTTTTTAGAGCCGCAGGTTCTAAACCGCCGGGGCATTAAAATGCGCCGCAGGTTCCTTGACCCATGAGGAATACCCATAAGTAAAC
>DOMW01000127.1 GCA_003510345.1 Clostridiales bacterium
TTTTCTATTGAAGATTAGTATTATTGTCCCGTTACCGCGCTGGCCACGGCATTCGCGCCCTGTTGCACGCCCTCGCCAATATTCGCCGCCGCCGAAGCCGCGCCGCCGCTTAACGCAGCGCCTGCATCCGACGCGACTGCGCCAACATCCGAAGCCACTGCATTAAGGTTAGTCTGGTTCTTCGCGGGGCCACACGCCACAACCGCCACACAAATCATTACGGCAAGTACTATTACCAATATTTTTTTCATAGTTTCCTCCCTGCCATCCTGTGTTTAGATTATTTTGTCGGCGGATGGCTATGGATTCATAATAACCACGCCAATATCATAATAATATGAACAAAATGTAAAATCCTTACATATACGCTACAGGAATGCAATCAGCAGCGCACAGCACGCCCCCGTCACAATAAAAGCCATGAGGTCGCCCCTTGCCATCGTCAGCACCTTCATACGCGTCCTGCCTTCGCCCCCACGGTAACAGCGCGATTCCATCGCGAGGGCCAGCTCATCCGCCCGTTTAAAGGCGCTCACAAAGAGCGGGACAAGCAGCGGTATCATATTCTTTGCCTTCTTCAACAGGTTACCGCTGTCAAATTCCGCGCCGCGCGCCGTCTGCGCTTTCATGATCCTGTCCGTCTCATCGATCAGCGTGGGAATAAACCGCATGGCAATGCTCATCATCATAGCCATCTCATGCACGGGAAAGCGTATGCGTTTGAGCGGCCCAAACAAGCCCTCCATGCCGTCCGTAAGCTGCATGGGCGACGTTGTGAGCGTCAGCAGGCTTGTCGCGATAATCAGCAGCATCAGGCGTATCGCGATGAAAATGGCTTTTAGAACCCCTTCCACAGAAATATGGAGCACACCCCACTCCCACAGCACCGTCGGGCCGTCATAAAACAATATGTTCAGCGCGAATGTGAATATAATAATGAACAACAGCGGCCTAAGCCCGCGCAGCACCGTTTTTACACCTACTTTTGAGATTGCGATGACCACGCCTAAAAACACCGCCAGCGCGAGGAACCCGTAAAATGTATCCACAAGAAACACCGTGACGAGCAACACCAGCGTCAATAGCAGCTTTGTGCGCGGGTCCAACCGGTGCACATAGGTATCGCCGGGGTAATACTGGCCCAGCGTGATGTTTTTCAGCATTATTGCTCCCCCGGTTTCAGCGCGGCGATCAAAAAGGATGTCAGCTCGTCTATTGTAATAATATCGTCCGGGATTTCAAACCCGCGCGTTTTGAGCATATACGCAGCCTTGCGCGCCTCGCTCGCCGAAAGGCCTATCGCGCCGAGCCTGCCGATATCGGCAAAAACTTCCTTCGGCGTGCCGTCCAGCACGACCTTGCCCTCGCTCATCGCAACCACCCGCGATGCGTAGTCGCACAGCCCATCCATGTTGTGCGAGATCATAATAATCGTAACGCCCGCGGCATTCAGTTTTTTTATAAGCTGCATAAACGCCTCGCGCGCCAGCGGGTCAAGGCCGGATATCGGCTCGTCGAGTATCAGCACGCGCGGGTCTGTCGCGAGCACCCCCGCGATCGCCACCTTGCGCTTTTGCCCGCCCGAAAGCTCAAACGGCGAAACATGCTTTATCTCGTCCGGCACAAAGCCCACCAGTTCCAGCGCGGTATCCACGTTCTTTTGTATCTCCGATTCCGTCATACCCGCTTTCTTCGGGCCAAACGCCACATCCTGCCCCACGGTCTCCTCAAAAAGCTGGTACTCCGGGTACTGAAACACCACGCCCACCGTGCGCCGCAGTACCTTGCGGTCATAACCGTCCGCGTTGATATCCTGCCCGCCCACAAGCACCTGCCCGCTGTCCGGCTTCACCAGCCCCGCCATTTGCTGGATCAGCGTGGATTTGCCGCACCCCGTGTGCCCGATAATGCCCACAAACTCCCCGTCGCCGATCACAAGGCTGACATCCGCAAGCGCCTTCACCTCAAACGGTGTGCCCGGCATATAAGAAAAATTTAACTGTCTTACTTCAACCGGCATACTTCATCCACCAATTCTTCCAGTGTAATAGGCATCTTTTCCAGAGAGACGCCACCCTCCCGGAGTTTTTGCGCGATCTGCGTCGCGGGCGGCGGCAGCAGCCCCGCTTCCTCCAGTATATCCGCGCGGGCAAACACTTCACGCGGCGTGCCTTCGCAAAGCAGTTTACCCTTGCTCAGCACAAACACGCGGTCACATTCCGCCGCTTCCTCCATAAAATGCGTGATGAACACGATGGTCTTCCCCTGCTCCCTGTTCAGCCTGCGAACGGTCTGAAGCACCTCAGTCCGCCCCTGCGGGTCCAGCATGGCGGTCGGCTCGTCAAATACAATGATCTCCGGGTACATAGCAAGCACGCCGGCAATCGCCACGCGCTGTTTTTGCCCGCCCGAAAGCATATGTGGGGCACGCTTACCCATGCCCTGCATATCCACAATGGCAAGTGCCTCTTCAACCCGCCCGCGTATCTGCGGCTGCGGCACGCCCAGATTCTCCGGCCCAAACGCCACATCCTCCTCCACGATCGTGGAAACGATCTGGTTGTCCGGGTTTTGGAACACCATGCCCGCCTTGCTGCGGATATCCCAAATATGCCCTTCTTCGGACGTGTCCATGCCAAGTACCTTGAGCTTTCCTTCCTTAGGGGTGAGTAGCACATTAATATGCCGCGCAAACGTGGACTTGCCGCTGCCGTTGTGCCCCAACACAGCCACAAACTCGCCCTTTTGCACAGAAAGCGTCACACCCGAAAGCGCAAAATGCACATTTTCCTCGTCTATCACATACGCGTATCTTAAATTTTCAGCTTCAATAACCGGCATATTTTCTCCATGAGAGCAACTTGACAAACGATAACCGGCTATCGTGCGTCAATTTGCTCTAATACAAAAGGGACAGTATCAACATCGCCGGGGCGGCCATTGGCCGTCCGCTTTGCATATCTCAATACAGTCCCCCCGCCCGGCCACTGTCACCAGTGGCCGGGTCGCAAGCTGTCCCAAGTCTCTTTTTTTACACCAGCTCCAAAATCACCACTTCAGCCGCGTCGCCGCGCCTCGGCCCCATTTTTACGATGCGCGTATAGCCGCCGCCCTGCCCGGAAGATTTAGCGCGTTCCGCATACTTCGGCGCAATCTCCCTAAACAGCTTTTCCATCACGGGGTGCTTTACATCCTTTGTGCGCTGCTTGTACTCGTATTTGCTCTCTTTTTCACCCTTCTTCTCGGGGAAATCATACAAATACTCCATGATCGCCCTTCTTGCCGCAAGCTTTCGCGGGGAATCGTTCACCACTTTTGTGTTGTCGCGCTTCTTTGTCGCGTCCACCGTTTCATTATACGTGCGGATCGCTTTTGTGATCAGCTTTTCGGCGATCCTCTGCGTCTCTTTCGCGCGCATTTTAGTAGTCTCGATCTTGCCGTATTTCAGCAGGGAAGTCACAAGCCCCCGCAGCATCGCTTTTCTTTGATCGGACGGTCTGCCCAATTTCCTCATAGCCACTATTTCGTACCTCCCACTCAGTCGTCGCTCCTAAGGCTAAGCCCCAGCGCTTCCAGCTTCTGCTGTACTTCCTCTAAAGACTTTTTCCCCAGGTTTCTGACTTTCATCATTTCTTCCTCGTTGCGCATAATAAGCTCTTCCACCGTGTTGATGCCCGCGCGCTTTAAGCAGTTGTAGCTCCGCACGGAAAGATCCAGCTCTTCGATCGTGATCTCGAGGATCTTCTCTTTCTTGTCTTCCTCTTTTTCCACCATGATCTCGGCTTTTTCCGCAAGCTCCGTTAAGCTTATAAACTGCGACAGGTGGTCGCTCATGATCTTCGCCGCGAGCGAAACCGCCTCGTCCGCGTTCATGCTGCCATCCGTCGTCACGTCGATGATCAGCTTGTCAAAGTCCGTTATCTGCCCCACGCGCGTATTCTCCACCGAAAAATTCACTTTGGTCACCGGTGTGAAAAGCGAATCCATGGGGATCACGCCAATGGGCATGTTCGGTGTTTTGTTTTTGTCCGCAAGCACATAGCCACGCCCTTTTTCCATGGTGATCTCCATGAAAAGGCTGGCGTTTTTATCCAGTGTGGCAATATGCATATCCTCGTTGATGATCTCCACTTCGGAATCGTGCTCAATATCCTTCGCCGTCACCTTGCCCGGGCCTTTTGCGTTCACTGTCAGCTTCTTCGGCTCATCCGTATAAAGCTTTGCCCGAAGCCCCTTCAAGTTCAGCACAATATTGGTCACATCTTCATGCACGCCCTCTATCGTGGAAAACTCATGCAGCACGCCGTCTATTTTTACGCTTGTAACCGCAACGCCCGGCAGGCTGGACATCAGTATCCTTCGAAGGGAATTCCCCAACGTCGTGCCAAAACCCCTCTCAAGCGGCTCCATCACGAATACTGCGTTCTGCTTGTCCTCGCTCATGCTCGCGCATTCGATATTCGGTCTTTCTATCTCAAGCATTCTAAAACCTCCAGTTCTCTTACACAGGCCGTTTTCACCGGCCCATTACCTTGAATACAACTCAACAATCAAGTGTTCTTCAATCGTGAGGTCGATATCGTCTCTATCCGGCAGTGCCACTACTTTACCCGTAAGATCAGCCAGGTTCAGCTCCAGCCATTTGGGGGCGGCCTTTTCGCCCTGCTCTCTCACAGCCTTGAAATGTTCCTTTTGCGCCGAACGTTTTGCCACGGAAACCACGTCGCCATCTTTCACGATATACGAAGCGATGTCCACTTTCTTGCCGTTCACAAGGATATGCCCGTGCATAACGATCTGCCGTGCCTGCGCGCGGCTGTCGCCGATGCCAAGGCGGAATACCACATTATCGAGGCGGCGCTCCAAAAGCTGGAGCAGGTTGTCGCCCGACTTGCCTTTCATCTTGGTCGCCAACTCAAAATACTTTCTGAACTGGCTTTCGAGCACACCGTAGGCGCGCTTCACTTTCTGTTTTTCCCGAAGCTGCGTACCGTATTCGCTCATTTTACCGCGGCGTCCCTGGCCGTGCTGGCCGGGAGGCGTGGGGCGCATCGTAAACGCGCACTTTTGCGAATAGCATCGGTCGCCCTTCAAAAAGAGCTTAGCGCCTTCCCTGCGGCAAAGGCGGCAAACAGGTCCTGTATATCTAGCCATAATCTATTACCTCCTTATACCCTTCTGCGCTTAGGCGGGCGGCAGCCATTGTGCGGGATGGGCGTAACGTCTTTTATGAGCGTCACCTCAAGCCCCGCGATCTGCAGCGCGCGGATCGCGGCTTCCCTGCCGCTGCCCGGGCCTTTCACATAGACTTCCACCGTTTTAAGGCCGTGTTCCATCGCGGCCCTCGCCGCCTGCTCGGAAGCGATCTGCGCCGCGAACGGCGTGCTCTTGCGCGAGCCGCGGAAGCCCTGTGCGCCCGAGCTCGATTGCGATAAGGCGTTGCCAAACATATCTGTCATCGTAACAATCGTATTGTTGAAGGAAGAACGGATATGAGCCTGGCCCTTTTCAATGTTTTTCTTTTCTCTGCGTCTTCTGGTCGTTCTTTTTTTAGGTGCAGCCATTTTCTATTCTCCTTCCCTATTTCTTCTTGCCGGCAACCGTGCGCTTGGGCCCCTTGCGGGTGCGCGCGTTCTGCTTTGTGCTCTGCCCGCGCACAGGCAAGCCCTTCCTGTGGCGAATACCACGGTAGCAGCCAATCTCCATCAGCCGCTTGATATTCATCGATACCTCGCGCCGAAGGTCGCCTTCCACTTTCAGGTTGCGGTCAATATATTCCCTCAGCTTGGATACGTCGGCTTCGTCGAGGTCGCGGACACGAATATCCGGGTCAACCTTCGTCTCGGAAAGTATCCGCTGGGATGTCCTTAGGCCGATACCAAAAATATAGGTAAGCCCGATTTCAACTCGTTTGTCCCTGGGTAAGTCTACGCCAGCAATACGTGCCATACTTTTTTAAACACCTCCATAATACGCCGGCCTTGCGCCGGAGCCTTTTTTAACCTTGTTTCATTAATTGATCTATGTCCATGGCCTGCGCCCTGCATACAAGACCGCCCCTTTTGCCCACACCTGCCTGCACATTGATGACAGCTATGAAAGCGGCGCGTCCAGCCGCGCATACACGGCGCCCGGGCCCGTTATTAGCCCTGCTTTTGCTTGTGCTTGGTGTTCTGGCAGATCACCATCACTTTGCCGTTCCTTCTAATAATCTTGCACTTCTCACAGATCGGTTTTACCGATGGCCTTACTTTCATTTTTTGTTCCTCCTTACGCTATTTCAAAATACAAACAGTCTATTCGTTTTCTGTCAGTTTTTACCGCGCCATGTAATCCGTCCCCTGGAAAGATCGTAAGGCGAAAGTTCCACCGTCACTTTGTCTCCCGGAAGGATACGGATGTAATGCATCCTCAGCTTGCCGCTGATATGAGCCAATACCTTGTGCCCGTTCTCAAGCTGCACTTCAAATGTCGCGTTTGGATAGGTGTCCGTAACAGTGCCTTCCACCTCGATTACATCGCCTTTAGACAAAATCTACTCCTCCTTTTGGACTATCAGGCCGGTTTGAATGATCGCGCTTCTAAGTTCCGCGTCAAACACCTTTGTCCCCTCCGCCAGCTTCTGCGCGATCCCTTCCAGCACAATGGGCGTCATTTTAAGATGTTTGATCTTCTTCTTCTTTGGCTTTGCAAGCTTGCGCACCACGCCGTCCGCGACCAGCACATAATTCTCGCCGTCCCGGGCGGTGACCATAAAATATCTTCCCCTGTCCCTGCCCGCTCTGGAAAGGCATATCCTGCCCACATCGGCGGTGACCATATCGTTCAAGCTTCTTACCACACCTTTGTCAATATTTCCGGGCCGTTTTCCGTGATCGCCACCGTATTCTCATAGTGCGCGGAAAGCGATCCGTCCGCCGTCTTTACAACCCAGCCGTCCTCGCCCCAAAATACCTTTGCCCCGCCAATGTTCACCATAGGCTCTATCGCAAGCACCATGCCCGCGAGAAGCCTGGGGTTCGGCCCCCTGAATGTGAAGTTCGGCACATCCGGCTGCTCGTGCATAGAACGGCCAATGCCGTGCCCCACCAAGTCACGCACCACGGAATACCCGTGGCTTTTGGCCACTTTTTCCACCGCCGAAGAGATATCCCGCAAGCGGTTCCCCTGCACCGCCTGGTTCATCCCGGCGCAAAAGCTTTCCTTTGTCACACGGATCAGCGCTTTCGCCTCTTCCGCGATCTCCCCCACGCCGACCGTGCGCGCCATGTCCGAATGCCAGCCATCCAGAATAGCCCCAAAGTCTATCCCTATGATGTCGCCTTCTTTAAGTACCTTGTCTCCCGGAATGCCGTGCACCACTTCGTCGTTCACCGAGGCGCATATGCTGGCGGGAAACCCGCGGTAATTCTTAAAGGACGGTATCGCGCCGGCCGCTTCTATAAACTGCTCCGCGATACTATCAAGCTGTTTTGTCGAAACGCCCGGCTTCACATGGGCAATCAGCTTTTCCATGCAATTCGCGCACAGTCTGCCCGACTCCCGCATTTTGTCCAGTTCCTGCGCGGACTTCAGTTCGATCATTTCTCACCCAATATTTTGCATATGAGGTTCGCTTCCTCATCTATGGGCATCGTCGCGTCCACCGCGTGCAGTATGCCCTTTCCCCTGTAATACTCGATCAGCGGCGCCGTCTGCTCCTCATAGACAGAGAAACGCTGCCGTATCGTCTCTTCATTGTCGTCCGCGCGGGTCACGAGCGCGCCGCCGCAGACTGTGCAAGCATTTCCCTCGTGCGTTTTTGTGGAATGCACCGCGCCGCATTCATTGCATACCCGCCGCGCGAGCACCCGGTCGATTATGACCTGCGCCTGTACCTCAAGGTTTATACACGCATCCATCGCCGCAATCGCATCAAGCGCCTGCGCCTGCGCTACCGTGCGCGGGAACCCATCCAGCAGCACGCCGCCCTTCGCGTCATCCTTTGTAAAGCGCTCTTTCATCATATCGATAATCACTTCATCCGGCACAAGCGCGCCCTTATCGATATAGCTCTTCGCCAATGTCCCAAGCTCGCTGCCCTGCTTGATCTCCGCCCGCAGCATATCGCCGGTAGAGATATGGGCCAACCCCAAACGCACGGACACCCGCTCAGCCATCGTGCCTTTTCCCGATCCGGGAGGGCCTAAAAACACTACGTTCATATCGCGCTCCTTTATGCTAGTTCAAGAACCCCTTGTAATGCCGCATCATCATCTGCGCCTCAAGCTGCCGCGTTGTCTCAAGCGCCACGCTCACCATAATGAGTATGCTTGTCGCCCCGAAAGAAGCCGCCGCCCCCGTGATGGTCGTAAACAGCATAGGCAACGCCGCCACAGCCGCCAGGAATATCGCGCCGAACAGCGTAATGCGCGAAAGTATCTTCGCCAGGTAATCGCTCGTCGGCTTGCCCGGGCGTATGCCGGGGATAAATCCGCCGTTTTGCTGCAAATTCTTCGAAACGTCCACCGGGTTAAACGCAATGGTGGAATAGAAATACGTGAAGAACAGTATCAGCACGAATGTCATAATCACATAAAACGGCGTGCCCGGCCCGCCATACTGCGCGTACCACAGCTTAAAACCGTTGTCGTCCGCCAAAAAGCCCGCGATCATGCTGGGGAACGCCAGCAGCGTCATCGCGAAGATCAGCGGCATAACGCCGCTCTGGTTCACCTTCATCGGGATGTGCGTGCTCTGCCCGCCGTACATCTTCCTTCCCACCACGCGCTTTGCGTACTGCACCGGGATACGGCGCTCGCCGAGGTCAACAAACGTGATGGCCAGCACGATCAAGAACGCCACACCGATCAAAAGCGGGATTATCCAGAAATTGAGGTCGTCCGGTCCCGGGCCAACCCTTCCGAAAATATCCATCAGCATAGAGGGCAGCCCGGAAACGATACCGATGAAGATCAGCATCGAAATGCCGTTGCCAATGCCCTTTTCCGTAATACGCTCGCCGATCCAGATCATCAGCGCCGTACCCGCCGTCAGGCAGGCGACGATCGTCACATACGTAAACCATGTCGCGTTCGGCTCCACCGCCTGCGGCCCGAGGCCCGCAATGACGCCAATAGCCTGCACCAGTCCAAGGATAACGCCTAAATACCGCGTGATCGACGCGATTTTCTTGCGGCCGTCGTCGCCTTCCTTGCTCATGCGCTCCAGCCGCGGGATCGCGACCGTAAGAAGCTGCATGATGATCGACGCGTTGATATACGGTATGATACCCAGCGCGAATATTGTAAAGTTTGCCAGCGACCCGCCGGAGAACATGTTCAAAAACCCTAAAAACTCCGTCCCCTCAACCTGTGACGCTATGTACTCGGCGCTCACGCCCGGCACCGGGATCCACGCGCCTATGCGGTACACAACGATCATCAGCAGCGTAAACAATATCTTCGTCCTGATCTCCGGTATTTTCCAGGCATTCGCAAATGTCTTAAACATTATACCACCTCAATCTTACCACCCGCAGCCGCAATTTTTTCTTCGGCCGTTTTGGTGAATTTCTTCGCTTTCACCGTCAATTTTTTATTTATTTCGCCCTGCCCCAATACTTTTAAGCCGTCCAGTGTTTTTTTGATCACACCGGCTTCCTTCAGCATCTGCGCGTCCACCGTTGCGCCGTCTTCAAACTGCGCAAGCGCGGAAACATTCACCGTAGCGTATTCCTTGGCGAAAATATTGGTAAACCCGCGTTTTGGCAAGCGCCTCGAAAGCGGCATCTGGCCGCCTTCAAAACCCGGGCGCACACCGCCGCCCGACCTTGATTTCTGGCCCTTCTGTCCCCTTGTGGAGGTTTTGCCGATGCCGGACCCCGTACCCCTGCCCACGCGCTTTTCCGAATGTTTGGCGCCTTTTGCCGGGCTCAGTTCATGTAGTTTCATTTGGCAGTTCCTCCTTATTTCACTTCTTCCACAGAAACCAGATGCTTCACCGTGAAGATCATGCCCCTTATGGGCGCGTTGTCCGGGCGGACCACTTCCTGGTTCATCTTGCGAAGGCCCAGCGCCTTCACAGTATCCTTCTGGTTCTGCGCATATCCAATGGGGCTTTTTACAAGCTTGATTTTAAGTTTCATTTGTTTAAAGCCTCCTTATTTACAGCAACTGCTCGACAGGCACGCCGCGAAGCCGCGCCACCTGTTCCGCCGTCTTCAGCGCGCGCAAACCCTCAAGCGTCGCCTTGCACACATTGATGGGGTTGTTCGAGCCTTGCGATTTTGTCCTGATATCCTGTATACCGGCAAGCTCCAAAACGGCGCGCGCCGGGCCGCCCGCGATCACGCCGGTACCGGCTTCGGCAGGCATCAAAAGCACCCTGCCGCGCCCGAATTTCCCGATCACCTCATGCGGGATGCTGGTGCCGCGCATGGCCACGTCCACCATGTCGTGCTTTGCGCTCTGCACGGCTTTTCTTATGGCCTCGGGAATTTCCGCGGCCTTGCCCATGCCTACGCCCACGTGCCAACTTCCATCGCCCAACACGACCAGCGCGGAAAAGCGGAAGTTCCGGCCGC
>DOMW01000010.1 GCA_003510345.1 Clostridiales bacterium
GTGTAGCCGTTCTCCAGCCAGCGGAGTTGTTCGAGCGATTCGGCCTTTTCGAGGGGCGATTGGGGCAGGAGCGTGATCTCGCGCAAAGTCGAGGTGCGGTAGGCATAGAGGCCTATGTGTTTCCAATAGCGGTGCGTGCGCGGCCAATCGCTCTCCGCGGTGCCTCTTATATAAGGTATGGCCGCACGGCTGAAAAATAGCGCCTCGCCGCAGGCCGAAACCGCCACTTTGGGCGAATTGGGGTTGAANNNGTGGCCGCCGAGGAGAAAGGCTCCCTGATGGCTTCGAGTTGCTGGCGCGAAACGAAAGGTTCGTCGCCCTGTACGTTCACGACAATGTCGAACCGAATGCCGCTCTGCCGCTCGTAGATGCCGAGTGCCTCGGCGCAGCGGTCTGTCCCGCTTCTGTGCTCGGAGGAGGTCATCACCGCCCGTCCACCGAACTCTTCCACTGCACGGAGTATGCGTTCGTCGTCGGTAGCCACGCAGCAATGCTCGTAAACGGCCTGCACGCGCTCATACACGCGCCTGATCATGGGCTTGCCGTGAATATCGGCCAATGGCTTCCCAGGGAAGCGGGTGGAGGCGTAGCGTGCGGGGATGATGGCAAGGAAGTTCATAGTAGAAAGTATTGTAAGGTTTAGGCTCAAGAATTATTCAAATCGTGCTCCCGCGCCCGTATTACAACACAAAGATATATTTTTTATCTTTGTCCTGCCAACAGATGAAAAATATAGATCGACATATAAGCCTTTTCGCATCGCTGGGCGAACGTCTCGAGGGCTTCGGCGGCGATGCCGTATCCCGAGCGGTGATCGCCTCGGCCGCGAAAGCCAACCCATGGTTCATGGAGAGCGACATAGTGGAGGCCGTGGAGGCGATACGAACCCGTATGCTGCAGCCCGAAATACTTGCCGAATGGCTCGGACGCTATCCCGCCGAACGTTCGGTAACAAAAGACGTCGCAGTGATAATGGCCGGAAACATACCTCTGGTGGGGTTTTCCGATCTGCTGTGCGTCATAGCCTCGGGCAACAGGTGCCATATGAAAATGTCGGGCAAGGACAGCGTACTGATGGGCTATATTGCAGGTTTACTGAAAGATATTGCCCCCGACGTTCCCGTATTCGAGTACAGGGAGGGGAGCGCTTACGACGCCGTGATAGCTACCGGAAGCGACAACACAAACCGTTATTTCCGTTCGGCGTTCTCCGGCATACCTTCGCTGCTGCGCGGCAGCCGCAGTTCAGTAGCCGTGCTCGGGGGAGGGGAGTCCGAATGCGTGCTGAAACTCCTCTCGAGAGATATATTCCGTTACAGCGGGCTCGGATGCCGCAATGTGAGCTTGATATTCATACCCCGTGATTACGACATAGCCATGCTTGGCGCGGCTATAACTCCCGCTTCCAAGAACATTAATCCTTCCTATCTCAATAATTACCGCCACAATAAGGCACTTCTGTCGGTAAAAGGGGAGAAGTTCGAAGATATGGGCTGTTTCGTGATGCAGGAACGTGCCGGTTTTCCCGTGAATATAAGCAGCTTGAACTACTGCCGTTATGACAGCCTCGAGGAAGTAGGGGGGTGGCTCGCGGCCAACGAAGACGCGGTGCAGTGCATCGTCGCCGACTTGCTTTCGCATCCGCACATGTCTGTGCTGTCCGCCCTTTCTCACCCGCGTGCAGTGCCTACGGGCCAGGCTCACGGACCATATCCCTGGGACTATCCCGACGGCCGCGATGTGATGGATTTTTTGACATGAAAAGCACGCTAATAATCATAGCAGGGCCCACGGGAGTGGGCAAGACCGACGCAGCAGTCGAACTGTCGCGCAGGCTCGGGCGTGTGCCCATCATTTCTGCCGACTCGAGGCAGGTTTTCCGCGGAATGGCAATCGGTACCGCCCAACCATCGGCCGAACAGCTCCTCGCAGCCGACCATTACTTCATTGCCGACAGGGATGCAACACAAGAGTACAACAGCGGAAAGTTTGCCGCTGAAGCACTCGAACTGCTCGACTCTCTTTTCAAAGAGCATCCTTATGTTATAGCCGTTGGTGGTTCAGGGCTCTATATAGATGCTCTGTGCTATGGTTTCGATAGCCTGCCCGAGGCCGACGGCCGACTTCGCAAAACCCTCGAAGAGCGCCTTGAAAACGAAGGTCTGGAGGCTTTGGTCGCAGAGTTACGCGACCTCGACCCCGAATATTACGAAAAGGTGGACAGAAACAATCCGGCGCGTGTTCTCAGGGCGCTGGAGGTTTGCATTTCGACAGGCGCACCATATTCGGCGCAGAGGTCGGGAAACAGGGCAGAGCGCAATTTTAATATCATTAAAATAGGTATAGCGATGCCTCGCGTGGAGCTTTATGAGCGCATAGACCTTCGCGTGGACTCAATGATTGCGCAAGGGTTGGAGGCCGAGGCGCATGCTTTGTACCCCCTTAAAGGACTCAATGCACTAAATACGGTCGGATACAAGGAGTTGTTCGACTATTTCGATGGCAACTCCACCTTTGCCGAAGCTGTGGAGCTTATTAAGCGCAACTCGCGCCGCTATGCCAAGCGCCAGATGACCTGGTTTGGCCGCATGGAAGCCGTGCACTGGCTGGACGCGCAAAGCGCGGCCCTTGCAGAGCAAGCGGAGGAGCTGGTGGCGGGGTTTTTGTAGTGGAAAGGAGCTGGCGCACATGAACGAAAACGGGAATGCAGGCGCCGCTTCGGGCGGCGGGCGCAAAAGGGGGCGCTACCTTCGGCTTTTGTGGCTTTTGGTGTTGGTTCCGGTTGTGTATTTCGCGGTGCAGGTGGCCTTTATTCTGGCGCCCAGCATGCAGTACGAGGTGGCCACGCTGGACACCATGACCGAATCCATTGCCGTTACCGGGCAGGTGGTGCTGAACAGCCGCCCTGTTTACAGCAGCACCGGCGGCGTGCCCTATTACACCGTGCCCACGGGGCAGCGCGTGGCCGCCGATTCAGACATTGCCATGATTTTTAAAAGCGAAAGCGGCGTGCAGGCCATGGACAACCTGTACGCCGTGGAGCAGGAGATTGCGGGCCTTGTTGAAGCCCAGGAAACCGACACGGCGGGCGGGGCGATGGAAACCCTGCTGGACGAGATGCAGGACGGCTTATACAATGTTTTGGCCAGCGCAGAGGTTTACGACTACACACAACTGGACGAAGCAAAAAACGAAGTGACGCTGGCCGCCAACAAAATACAGATTATTGCCGGGGACGCGCAGGATTTTGGCACGCGCATTGCCGCGCTGGAGGCGCTGAAAGCCCAATACCAGGCGCAGGCCCGGCCGGTTGCCACCGTGCAGGCGGCCGAGGTTGGGTTTTTCGTCCCATCCTCTGCGCGGGACGTCATCCCCATGGGCTACGAGGCCATTTCCGCCTTGCCGCCGCTGGCGCTGCAAGAGGCTCTGGCGGCTCCGCCATCTTATTATGGCGCCAATGTGATAGGCCACATTGTGTCCGATTTCAAGTGGAACTTCTTTACCACTGTTAGCGCCAAGGACGCGGAAAAGTTTGTGGTGGGCGACAAGTCCCTCCAGTTGCTCTTTCCCGGCGCGGGGAATGTCTCGGTGCCGGTGGAGGTGCAGAATGTGGTGCCGGACGCGGAAAACGGCCTGGCTGCCGTGGAACTGTTCTGCGAATATGTGGGCCCCGAGGTGCTGACGCTGCGGGTGGAAGAAGCGCAAGTGGTGTTTGGCGCGTACAAGGGCATTCGCTTAAGCAAAAGCGCCCTGCGCATGCAGGATGTGACGAACGAGGACGGCAGCGTGAACACCTACCGGGGCGTATACGAAGAGTTTGGCAACATGGCTTACTTTCGCCGCATAGACATCGTGATGGAAAACGAGCATTATATGATGGTGCCCGCCCGCTACGAAGAGGGCGTGAACGAGGTGGAACTGTACGATAAAATCATCATCGATTCCGGCGGGGTGGAATTGCACGACCGGAGAATTTTGTAGGAGGTAGCGCCCTGTGACTATCAGCGACCGTGTGAAAAGCGTGCGCCAGCGCATGGAAAACGCCGCGGCAAAGGCGGGGCGCCGCGCAGAGGAAATAACCCTGGTGGGGGTGACAAAAACCCAGCCGGCCGAGGCGGTGCGGGAATTGATTTTAGCCGGGGTGGATGTGATTGGCGAAAACCGCGTGCAGGAATTGCTGCAAAAGGCCCCTTTGTTGCAGGGTTTGCCGCACAAAACCCACCTGATTGGCCATTTGCAGCGAAACAAAGCAAAATTTTTACCGGGGAATATTGACATGCTGCAAAGCCTTGCCAGCGAAGAAACCCTGCTGGCGCTGGAAAAGGTTTATCAGGATAAAAATACGGCTCTGGATGTGCTGATTGAAGTAAATATTGGCGAAGAATCGTCAAAAAGTGGCATTGACGCCGGGGCGGTTTCCGCCCTGGCAGACAGGGTGCTGCAAAGCGGTGTGCTGCGCCTGCGCGGGCTAATGGCCATTCCGCCCGCCACAGAAGGGGAAGCCGTCCGCACATATTTCCGGCAAATGCGGCAACTGTTTATTGACATTCAAGCTAAAACAATGGATAATAATACTGTTAATGTACTGTCTATGGGTATGTCCTCGGATTTTGAGTATGCCATTCTGGAGGGCGCAACCATGGTGCGGGTGGGAACAGAGCTTTTTGGCCCCAGGCAGTACCACTAACGCGGCGCACTTGTTTTGTGTGACATGACCTGCCATTCTGTTACCGTCTATAAAGGAGTTTGACGATGAGTATCTTTGGGAAAATTCGGGACATTATGGGTGTGGACGATGAGGACGAATTTGAAAGCGAAGGCATGGAATTTATAGGCGGCCAACAGGCGGCCTATAATGCCGACGACGAATATGTGTCGGAAAAGCGTAACAAGGTTGTTAACATAAACGCCACCACCTCGCTGCAGGTGGTGCTGGTGAAGCCCGAACGCTTTGACGATGCCTCGGCCGTGGCCGACCATTTAAACGCCCGCCGCACGGTGGTGCTGAATTTGGAATCTACCAACAAAGAGGTTTCCCGCCGTTTGGTGGACTTTTTGTCTGGCGTGGCCTACGCCAACAACGGCCAAATTAAGCGGGTGGCCAACAACACCTTCATCATCACCCCGTACAACGTGGACATTGTTGGGGATATTCTGGACGAACTGGAGAGCAGCGGCGTTTTCTTCTAGGTAAGTGCTGATTAATCCCTGATGGATGGATTTGCGAGGATTTTCGCGTTTCC
>DOMW01000139.1:0-3175 GCA_003510345.1 Clostridiales bacterium
GGCCGCCGCGCCCAGCGAACCGGCCTCCTGCCCCACGTTTGTTTTCAGTATGTCCATGCCGTATATATCCGCGAAAATCTGCAACCACAGCCCACTGTTCGCGCCGCCGCCCACAAAGAGCATTTCATTGGTCAGCGCGCACATTTTTTTCAGGTTATCCAGCGAGGTACGCAGGCTTAAGGCAATGCCCTCCATTGCGGCGCGTATCAGGTCGGCCTGCGTGTGCTTCAGGTCCAGGCCGATAAAAGCCCCGCGAATGTTGGGCGTTTTGTCCGCGCCCGTGCCGCCCGCCAAGCTGGGGTTAAACAGCAGCTTGTTCGCGCCCAGCGGAACACCCGCCGCCAGTTCATTGATGCGGTCGTAAGGGTTTTCGTACTCACGCACAATATCCTTGCAGATTTCATTGCGCACCCATTGCAGCGAAGAACCCGCCGAGAATATGGAAGTCGCCGAGGCGTACATGCCCGGTATGACATGCGCGAACACAAAAGGCGAAAGACCGGTATCCAACAGCGGCTCGTGGCTGGTAACGGCGATCCACGAGGAAGAGCCGAGCGACGTATACACGCGCCCGTCGTAAATGCCGCGCGCACCCAGCGCCATGCACGAATTATCCACGCCGCCGCACGCCACCTTCACCCCGGCGGGCAGGCCGGTCTGTTCCGCCGCCTCCGGCGTCAGCGTGCCCAGTATGTGCGTGGAAGCCACGATATCCGGAAATAGTTCCCGCGGCAGCTCCATGGCGGCAAGCAGCGCGCCGTCGTATTCCGCGCGCCGCAAGTCGTAAAACCCGCTACCCGAAGCGTAGGAATGATCCGTCATCTTCACGCCGGTCAGCCGGTAGTTTATATAATCCTTTGTTCCTAATATGGTGTCAATTTTACGGTAAGTTTCCGGCTCGTTCTGGCGATACCACATCACTTTGAACGCGGCGTACAGGTGGGCGGGAAACCCGTTGCCTGTTTGCATATACCACCGCGCGTAATCGTGCGTTTGAAAGAACGCGGCGGCCTGCGGCTGTGCGCGCGTATCCGACCAGATGGGCACACTGTCGCGCAGCAGCGCCCCGTTTGCGTCAAGCGGCACAACGCCCAGGCTGTGGCCGGAAATAGCGAGAGCCTCAATATCGGAAGAACTGACGCCGGAACCCGCAATCAGCCGTTTTGTGCTGGTGCAGATGGAACCCCACCAATCGCCGGGGCGCTGTTCATACCAGCCCACATGCGGGTAATATGTGTCGTACGCTTCAAACGAGGATGCATGGGACTTCCCTTCCCTGTCATACAGCGAGGCTTTGATACCGCCCGTGCCAAAATCATAAGCAATCAGATAACTTTTCATCGCGTGGCTCCCGTATCCGTTTTAAAATGTAATTGTACCATAGTAATTATATAAGCATTTACACTGAAAAGCAACGGATTATGGAAAAAGAATATCAGAATCGCCGTTTTGTCGCCCGGAAAATAAAAAATATTTTCATATTTTGATGATTTATTTGACGGAAGCCCGAATCAAGCATATAATAAAGATCAGAATAGCGGCAGCCGCGCGGCAGCCGGGCGCAAACTATTTTTATGGCAGGTCGGCATGATAAATACAATAACATTAAATCCTGCAATGGATCGAATCATAGAAGTCGATACGTTTCACTTAAACCGCATGAACCGCATACAGGATACGGTAGATTGCATTGGCGGCAAGGGTACGCATATCGCGTATAATTTGTCGTTGCTGGGCGTGGAAAACCGCACATTTGGCATCGCGTCCGGGAATACGGGCAAAGAGATCATCCGCATTCTGGAAGATTGCGGCGCTACCACCGAATACATCTGGCGGCAAACGCCCGAATCGCGTACAAACTACCTGCTGATTGACGGGCATAAAAACTGCACATTCCTCGCCGAAGCGGGGCATATGCTAAACACGCGCATCACCGACGAGTTGCTGGACCGCGTCCGCAGCCATACGGAAACAAACGACATATTGGTAATCGCCGGCGACGCGTCCAACGTAGAGGACGAGCATATCCAGATGAAACTGCTGGACATCGCGCGGGCGAAAGAAATGAAGCTGTACCTCGATAGCTCGGGCGCGTTTATGCAAAAAGGGATCGCCTACCACCCGTACATGATAAAGCCCAACATGGAAGAACTGGCGGAACTGGTGGGGTACGAAGTCCACACACCGGAGGACGTGGTGGCCGCCATAGGCCGGCTGCCCGACATCCCCATGATCATGGTTTCCATGGGGGCGGATGGTTGGATCTTCCGCTTCGGTGGGAAACTGCGCCGGGGGCATGGCCTGCGCGTACCCGTAAAGAACACAGCGGGCTGCGGCGACGCGCTGCTTTCCGCCCTGCTGTACGCGTTTGAATACGCCGATACGGACTTAGACGGCAAGCTGGCTTTCGCCACCGCGCTGTCCGCCTCGTGCGCCATGACAGATATGACGGCCGGGTTCGATATACGGGATGTGAAACGCCTGCAAAAGGATGTGCTGATCGAAGAAATCAGCTAGCAAATATATATATTATTTGAAAAGGAGCGCGTATGCTTAAATTATCTTACATGGCGGAACGGCTGGAAATGCTGGAGGTTACAAGGCTGCTGTTTTCGCGCAAGCTGACCAACTCGGCGGGCGGCAACGTATCGGTGCGGCTGGCCGAAAACCGCGTACTCATCACCCCGTCCATGATGTCCGAACACCACAGGTGCAACATACCGCCGGAAGAGCTGATGATTATCGACTACGACAATAATATTATTGAAGGGCCGGATAAGCTCTCGCGCGAAAGCCGGATGCACACCATGCTTTTGAAGCACTTCCCGGAAATCGGCGCGGTGATACACGCGCACCCGTATTTTACAATGTGCTTCGCGGCATTCAGCAAACCCATCCCCTCCGTAACGGAGGCCACCATCAAGATGGGCCACTGCGGCGTGATCGAGCAGGCGTGGGCGTATTCCGAAGAGCTGGCGCAGCGCACATACGAGTATTTTTTGGAAAACAGGGAGCGCGCGAAAAAGATGGGGCTGGAGGGCATATTGCCGCAGCACGGCATCGTCGCCGCCGGGCCGACGCTCAACAAAGCATTCAGCATCGTAGAGCGCGTGGAATGCGACGAGACTCATTCTTCTCGATTTTATCATTCAGGGATCTTTTACATGCCGTAAAT
>DOMW01000139.1:3185-3477 GCA_003510345.1 Clostridiales bacterium
TGGGCGCAAGCGGCGGCAAGCTCTTTGTGGGGAAGCTCGAGGGCGAACGCGCCGAAATCGTCCCGGTACACCAGTTCGAAAACCGTATCATAAACGCGCGGGGCAGGTCGTATTGGGATTTCCTGCATATTTTACACGAGATTAAAACGGGCTACGCGAAAGCGCAGCAGGAATTTGGCGGCGGCATACAATCCATCGCCATCGACTCCTGGTGCAACGATTACGCGCTCTTAAGCAAAAACGGCGCCATGCTGGAATCGCCCCGCAACTACCGGGATAAACGGACGGAGGG
>DOMW01000139.1:3487-3772 GCA_003510345.1 Clostridiales bacterium
AACCGGCCAGCAATTCGCGCGGTTTCAGACGTGCTACCATTTGCTGGCGCAAAAGGAAGAAGAACCCGGGCTGCTGGAATTGGCGGCTTCCCTGTTGTTTATCCCCGATTATTTGTCGTACCTGCTGGGCGCGGGGCGGTATACGGAATACACGGTCGCCAGCGTCACCAACCTGTTTCACATCACGGAAAACCGCTGGGATACGGATATTCTGGACGCTTACGGCCTGCCGCGTTCCATCTTCATGCCCATTGTACAGCCGGGCACAAAGGTGGGCCGCGTTTC
>DOMW01000139.1:3800-4382 GCA_003510345.1 Clostridiales bacterium
GTCGCCTCGGCGGCGGTGGATAGCGGCGAGCCGTTCCTCTTTATCTCCAGCGGCACCTGGTCGCTGGTCGGGGTGGAAATTCCCGCGCCCATATTGACGGAAGAAAGCCTTGCGGCGGGCTTCGGCAACGAGGGCGGCGTGGGCGGCCGCATCCGCTACATCAAAAACGTGATGGGGCTGTGGCTGTTGCAGGAGTGTATGCGCGTGTGGAAGGCGCAGGGCAAGGACTACAGCTATGCACGGCTTGCGGGGCAAGCGGAGGCGGCGGGAACAATCGGCGCGCTGATAGACCCGGACGACGAGCTGTATTTTGAGCCGCGCGATATGCCCCAGGCCATTGCGGGCGCGTGCGCCCGGCGCGGGTATACGCCGCAGAACGACGTGGAAATTGTGCGCGTCATTGCCCAAAGCCTCGCCTGTAAATACCGCTATGTGGCGGAACAGGCCGAGCGCCTCACGGCGCGGCGGTACGATACGCTGTACCTCTTTGGCGGCGGCAGCAACAACGACTTCTTAAACCAGCTCACCGCCGACGTCACGGGAAAAACGGTGCTTGCGGGGCTTCCCGACGCGACGGCCGCG
>DOMW01000164.1 GCA_003510345.1 Clostridiales bacterium
ATCTTAGCAGGAGGTTTTCTTTTCCTTCAAACTCCTTTTTCACGTTTTACAGGAATGCTATAAATCAAATGTGATTGGTATAAAAATCCCCGGCGCAAGACCGCTTTTCGTACTTTCCCATTATTCCCTATTTTTCGCGCAAAGTCAATGAAAAAGCGGGGGTATCTCTTGAAAAAAGCGCGCCCCGGTGGTATATTGGTTAAGGTATATGATCGGCTCATCAAACAAGGACTACAGGAGAAAAACAATGAGAGACACAAAACCGCTTGGGTATACCATCCCTGAAATATTGGTGCCGGCGGAAGAGATCAACCTGAAAAAATGGTCGTGCGTCGCGTGCGACCAATTTACGTCGCAGCCGGAATATTGGCGGGATGTGGAAAAACAGGTGGGCGCGGCGGCAAGCTCCCTGCACATCATGCTGCCCGAGGTCTTCCTCGAAAACAGTCATGTGGACGAAATGATAGATGAAATGAACGCCACTATGCGCGAATATCTCAAGGATGGAGTTCTTGAAGCGCTGCCGCGCGGCGTGGTGCTGACCGAGCGGCACATAGGGGGCAAGGTACGCAAAGGCGTGCTGCTCGCGATCGACCTGGAACAGTACGACTACGATATCAGCAGAAAGCCCATGATCCGCGCGACGGAGGAAACTGTGCTTGCGCGCATCCCCGCGCGGGTAAAAATACGCCGAGGGGCTTGCCTTGAGATGCCGCATATCATGCTGCTGATCGACGACGAACAGGACAATGTGATCGGCAACCTGCATTTACAGCGGGGCAGCCTTAAAAAAATCTATGATTTTGAGCTGATGAAAAACGGCGGGCGGCTGGAAGGCTGGCTTTGCGACAGCGAAAAGCAACTGGATGAAATGGCGGCTGCGCTTGCCGGGCTGAAACGGCGCGACAATATGCTGTATTGCGTGGGCGACGGCAACCATTCACTCGCCACGGCAAAAACGATTTGGAACGAGGCGAAAAGAAACATGACGCCAGCCGAACAGCAAAACCACCCGCTACGCTTCGCGCTGTGTGAAGTGATAAACCTCCGCGACCGCGCCGTGGAGTTTATGCCCATCCACCGCATGATCTTTAACGTAAACCCGGCCGCGTGCGCGCAGTTTGTGGTGGAGCGCCTGAAAGAAAACGGGCGGGACGCGAAGCTGGTGTTTGGCCGGTGGAACCCTTCCACGCTGGGCGAGGGCGAAAGCTTCATCATTCCGTTCCGCTATCACGAAGGCGCGGGAAAACTTGTGATAGAAAACCCGCGGCACCCGCTTGCCGTGGGCGAGGTGCAGGATATTTTCGAGGAATACGTGGCGCAGGCGGCGGGCAGCCGCATCGATTATATCCACGGCGACGAGGCGTTCAACCAGCTTGCGGGCGGGTATGACGCCATCGGTTTTTATTTCGACGCGCTTAAAAAAGAACAGTTCTTTGATTTGATCGTGGCGTGCGGCGTGCTCCCCAAAAAGACATTCTCGCTGGGAGAGGCCGAGGGCAAACGCTACTATATGGAATGCAGGCTTTTGACATACGCGCAATACGAGCAGCAAGAGGAAAACTAAAAAAATACCGGCGCAAAAGCCGCGCGCTTATTGCCGGGCCGGGAGGAACAGGAGTAGTATGGCGGTAAAGGTAGCAAAATTTGGGGGCAGCTCGCTTGCCGACGCTGCGCAGATAAAAAAAGTGGGGGCGATCATCCGGGCGGATGAAGCGCGGTGTTTTGTGGTGCCTTCCGCGCCGGGCAAACGGCACGCGGAGGATACCAAGGTCACCGACCTTTTATATGAGTTCCAGCGCCGCATGGAAATGCTGGAGGACGCGGACGAAATATTTAAACAGATATTCGACCGTTACACCGGTATACGCGACGAACTGAACCTGCATGTGGATATCGAGAGCGAACTGGCTACAATCTATAAGGACATCAGGCGCGGCGCGTCGGCCGATTACGCCGCGTCGCGCGGGGAATACCTGAACGCCATACTGATTGCCGATTACCTCGGGTATGATTTCATAGACGCGGCGGACGTGATTTTTTTTGACAACAACGAGGCGTATGACCCCGAAAAAACGCTTTCTGTGCTGCCGGGGGCACTTGCGCTGCACGAGCGGGCGGTTATCCCCGGGTTTTACGGCAGCCTGCCCGCCGGCGGCGTAAAGACATTCTCGCGCGGGGGCAGCGATATCACCGGCTCGATCGTAGCGCGCGCGGCAAACGCCGACCTGTACGAAAACTGGACGGATGTATCCGGCTTTTTGATGGCCGACCCGCGCGTGGTCTACAAACCGCGCAAAATAGACGTTATCACCTACCGCGAGCTCAGGGAGCTTTCGTATATGGGCGCCACCGTGCTGCATGAAGATTCCATCTTCCCGGTTCTTGAGGCGGCTATCCCCATCAACGTAAAAAACACAAACGACCCTGCCAACCCCGGTACGATGATATTGCCCGAGATCGACAGCAAAGCGCACGGGCAGACAAACATCACGGGCATCGCCGGGAAAAAGAACTTCACGGTTGTCACGCTGGAAAAGAACGGCATGAACGCGGAGATCGGCTTTGGCCGCAAGGTGCTGGAATGCCTGGAAAAGTTCGACCTTTCGTTTGAACACATGCCCTCCTCGATCGATACGATCAGCATCGTGCTGGCGGATACGCGCATACGCGGCTGCGTGGAAGAACTCATAGACGAGCTGCACCTCGTCTGCGGGCCGGACAGCATCGAGGTGTCTTCCAACATGGCGCTCATCGCCACGGTGGGGCGCGGCATGATCCGCCGGGTAGGTGTTTCCGCCAGGCTTTTTTCCGCGCTGGCCGCAAATAAAATAAACGTTCGCATGATCGATCAGGGTTCCAGTGAGATCAATATCATTGTAGGCGTGGAAAACGACGATTTTGAAGACGCGGTGCGCGCCATCTATAAAGCGCTTGTGTAGCGCGCGGATTAATTTTGGAAAGGACACAGTATGCCTGTTTTAAGAGTTTTTGTAGAGAAAAAAAGTGGGTTTGACATAGAAGCGCAGGGGTATTTGCGCGATTTTACCCAAAACCTCGGCCAGCCTGTAACGAGCGTACGCATCATTCACCGTTACGACGTGGAGGGGCTTTCGGAACAGGATTTTAAAGACGCCGCGCTTAAAGTGATGAGCGAAGGCGCGGTGGATACGGTCACATTCGGCGCGCTGGAAAAACTCCCGAAAGGCGCGGTGGTATTCGCGGCGGAATATCTGCCCGGGCAGTACGACCAGCGGGCGGACAGCGCCGCGCAGTGTATTCAGCTTTTGACGCGGGGCGCGCGCCCGGATGTGCGGTACGCAAAGCTCTTTGTGCTTGCCGGCGCCGCCGACCTTGACGCGATCAAACGGTATGTGATCAACCCGGTGGATTCGCGGGAAGCTTCGCTGGAAAAACCAAAGACGCTTAAAATGGAGCTTTCCATCCCCGAGAGCGTGGAGACGGTGCGCGGGTTTACCGCCTTTTCCGAAGAGGAGGTCGCGGACTACGTGCAAAGCGGCGGGTTTGCCATGACGGCCGCCGATATGCGCGCCGCGCAGCAATACTTTCAGGGGGAAAAGCGCGACCCTACGATCACCGAGCTTCGTGTGCTCGATACGTATTGGTCGGATCATTGCAGGCATACGACTTTTCTGACCAGCCTTGATAAGGTGACATTCGCGAACGACGACATCTCGCAGACAGCAGAGCGCGTGTACGATGAGTATCTGGACGCGCGGCGCGAGCTGGGCGTGACAAAGGATGTTTGCCTGATGGACCTCGCTACGATGTACGCGCGGCAGGCAAAACAAAAGGGTGAATTACAAAACCTGGACGTGAGCGAAGAAATCAACGCGTGTTCATTTAAACATGTGGTGAAAACGGATAAGGGCGACATCGACTACCTGATCATGTTTAAAAACGAGACGCACAACCACCCGACAGAGATAGAACCGTTCGGCGGCGCGGCGACCTGNNGCCATACGCGACCCGCTTTCCGGGCGGTCTTACGTTTACCAGGCCATGCGCGTAACGGGCAGCGGAGACCCGCGCGAAAGCCTGGAGGATACAATGGAATATAAGCTGCCGCAGCGCAAGATCACGCGGGAGGCGGCGCACGGCTATTCCTCCTACGGAAACCAGATTGGCCTTGCCACCGGCCTTGTGGACGAAGTATACCACGAGGGCTACAAGGCTAAGCGCCTTGAGATCGGCGCGGTGATCGGCGCGGCCCCGCGCGCGCATGT
>DOMW01000095.1 GCA_003510345.1 Clostridiales bacterium
CGCGTCGATCTCCCGTTTGCTTCGGATAGACGCGTGCGCGCCCGCGCGTTCTGTCGCAAGCGCGCCGCATGCGCTTGCCAGCCGCAATGCCGCGCCAATCTCCATGCCAGCCGAAATGCCATACGCAAACCCGGCGTTGAACGCGTCCCCGGCAGCGGTCGTATCGACGGGGTTCACGGAAAAAGCGGGCACGTCCATCTCCGTTGTGCCGTCGCAGTAATACGCGCCCTTGCCCCCAAGTGTGATACAAACGCCCCTCACGCCCTTTTTCAGGAACCATTCCGCGTTTCGTTTTTTCCAATCTACAAACGGTATATCTTTCATTAAAAGCCCGGTGAAGACTTCGCTTTCCGTCTCATTAGGCGTCACGTAATCCGCGTTTTCAAACACGATATCCTCTGTCGGCGTGGCGGGCGCGGGGTTGAACAATGTGGGCACGCCCGCTTTGCGCGCGATCTTCAGCCCATGGATGAGCGCGTCACGGTTTATTTCATTTTGAGTGATGAGGATATCCGCGCCTTCAATGATATGCGCCGCACTGTCCAAATGTTCCGTTGTGATCATTTTATTGGCGCCGGGGTAGTAGACAAGCATGTTGTCGCCTTGCCTGTCTACATAAATGGAGCAGTTACCCGTCTGTTTCCCTTCAAGTTCCTTTAGAAAATCCACGATAACGCCGCGGTCCGCAAGGCTTTGCTTCACAATGCCGCCGTTTTCGTCGCCGCCGACGCAGCCGATAAACCAGGTCTTTGCCCCGAGACTGGCGGCCTGTACGGCCTGATTGCTACCCTTGCCGCCCACATTTATGCTGAGCCCAAAGCCCTCTACCGTCTCTCCCAGCTTGGGAAGGCGGCTTGCGGACGCCACAAAGTCACGGTTGATACTTCCAAGGATCGCTATTTTTACGCTCACAGAACCATTCCTCCTGATTGATCGGCGGTTAAAGGGCAGCTTGTGCGGCCTCCCGCATTTTGGTGATATTCTGCGCCACAGTGTTTCCGCGCGCAAACAACCCTGATGTACCGCCCGTCAGTATATCCGCGCCAGCCCGCACCACCAGCGGTATCGTTTCTTCCTTTATGTTTCCGTCCGCCTGCAAGCGAACCGCAAGACCCGCCCTCTCTATCGCGTCCCGTATCCCGCGGATGTGCTCCAGGGCCTGCGGCTGCATCGTCTGCCCGGAATAGCCCGGGTTTACCGTCAGTTTGTTTACCCACGCAACTTTTTCAAAAAGCGGCATCATGTCCTCTTTAAACGCCGTTTCCGCACGCAATTGCAGTGTGGGGGTTGCCCCTGCCGCCAGCACGGCGTCGAGCGTGGCGGCGATATCGCCTTTTGATTCATAGTGTACGCCAATATAGTCCGCCCCCAGCCGGGCATATTGCTCTATAAACTTCATCGGCTCTTCCACTGCAAGATGTACTTCTATGGGCATTTCAGTGCGCGCCCGCATCGACTCCAGCAACGTTTGCCCCAGTATAAAGCATGTATTGAATGTGCCGTCCACAATATCGTAGTGGTAAAAATCAATGCCCGCCGCTTCCGTTTCCTCCATACATTTTTGCATGTGCATCATATCCATACAGGATACGGAAGCCGCGACAAGCAGTTTCTTTTCTGTCGTTACTTTCCTCATAATTGACCGCTTATCTTCCTTTTGTGTTTTTTACTATTATAGCATACCGTGTATTTAATATACTATACCATAAACGTGTTACTCCTTGATCCACCCGTACCGCCGCCACCACGTTTTATCAAGCGCAAACCAGTCGGGCAGCGTATCCAGTTTTTTCATCATCCTTTTCATCATAAAGAAAGTAACGCGCTTAGACAGGCCGCGCTTGGCCTTGCCCGCTTTTTTCACTGTTTTGCGCGCTATGATCTCTGTTCTGCGAAGGATCTCCAGTTTCTTTTCTTCCGTGATATCATTCCAGTTTGTCGCCATCACAGAAAAAGCAAGGCGGTAGCTTTTTGCCGCGCCCCACCCCCAAAAGTTCTTTCCCAGGCTTTTGGTAACACCCTTTGCGCCAACGCCGCCGGTCGTGGATATCGCCACGCCAATCTTGGATGTCATAGCCGGGTGCGGGCGGTGGAGCAGCCACCGGTACCCCAAATGCTCGAGAAAGCTTTGCATCGATCCGCTGATCCCCATGCAGTAGGTCGGCGAATCGAGTATCACCACATCCGCCCGCTCGATGGACGAAATGACCGGGTGTACTTGTTCATAGTGCGGGCAGTGTTCCTCGCCCTTCGCAAAACAGGTAAAACAACCGGCGCAAGACGGGAATCCCGCCACAGTGAACTCGTCTGCCTCCGTGCCCGGTTCTTGTTTTTTGATCTCGTTTAGCAGCATCGTGGCAATGGCACGCGTGCTGCCACCATGCTTGCTGTGGATCGCCGTTATTTTCATTGTGGGTTCCTCCGGTTTTGTATATTTTGTTGCAGTATACCGCAGCCGGTTTTTAAGCACAACACATACGCGGGAAGTGGTAGGGTTTGAACGGCAAACGGGGGATGTTCCAGTGGGAAGCGGCAGGGACAAAAGCAAAATCGCGCACCATCATCGATGCGCGACATACCCGCTGCCGTCACTTTTCAGGCTTGAACGTAAAAGAAAAACGGTATGTGGGGAAACATACCGTTTTCTATTAAGAGGAGAAAAAGTTTAACATATAAGATTCGTCAGCAATAACCGCTTGGAATCTCTTTTATATAATACCCATAGTTTAACACATACTAACAAAAAAATGAAATTAATTTAATAATTTTTTTATACTTTTATTGCGGAAACGTAATATTTCTTAGCGATACTCGCCCTGCCACAGGCTGGGTTCCACAATGTGCTGGGCCGTCATGGCAAATTCATCCGCCAATTCCCGCAGCGCCGTGTGATCCATATCTTCCTCAAAATCACGGATCCCCTGTTTGAGCTGGGTCAGGTCGCGCGGGCTGAATACCACCATGCCAATGCGCGGCTGTGTCTTGGCGAAATTCAGCAGCACCCGCAACCGGGAAACCCCATGAAATTCACAAAATGAATCCAGCCGGTGAATGATCGGCTGCGCGTCACGCAGTTTGCGCGGCACTTCCGATTCATCCAGCAACAGCAAACCTTGCAGCGTGATATTGCGCGCGTGTATCTCTTTTTTGCATTTTGCAAGGCGCGCGTCCATCCTTGTATCCAGAATATTGTACGGAATCTGTATAATGTCTACGTGCGGCGAGTGTGAAACAGCATCAAACTGCGCGGGCGTTGATACGGATATCCCCGTTTTTTTTGTCAGCCGGTCGCTTTTCAGGCGCGCAAGCGCTTCTAACGCCGCTTCGTCCTGTGCGTATTCGCCGTTATGAAACAGGCAGCCGTCCGCTTCACGCACACCGAGGTTGGAAAGGCTTCTTTTTATGTTTTGCTTAAGTGTTTTGTAATAATCTTCGGGCGCAACGCTAAAAAGCGCGCCCGGCCTTATCCTTGTGATAATGTTCAGCGTTTTGCGGTCGGCCTTTTTTATAAAAGGCGCGAGGGCCTTTTCAAGCTCGTCGTACGCGTTGGCAGTATTGAAAGAGCGTATCCCATGAGAAAGCGCGTATTCCAGCATCTTATCCGCTTCCACCCTGCTCTTTGCGAAAGCGCCGAATTGCATCCCTATTTGGATAGTTCCAATACAAAGCTCCATACGCCCGCACCCCTTGCTTTCCCTTTTTTTAAAGAATAACATAGCAAAAAAGGGCAGTCAACCGCCATCCTGTAAATCATTCCCAGTGTTTGATTGTTTTTTGAAATAGAATAGGATATAATGGTCGAAACAGGTTCCGCGCTTCTGTGTCCGTGGTTGCAAGCCGATGCCAGTCGCAGGCAAAGCGGCCCACGTAAGCAATGTAAAAATTGTGAGCATAGTGCGGCTAGATGTAAGACCGTCCGGGGCTATGACCCCGAGAGGAGCAGTAGTGCGGGCAGGCGCCCGTGCGAACCTTCCGGGCGGCGTATGTGGGGGAAAAGACCAGGTCGGGCAGAGCGGCGGAACCTTCAAAGTAAGCGCTGATTAAAGCGGATTCGTGGATTTCCGGGCAATTTTTGTTCGTGGCAGTGTCGGCAGGTTCCGTTCCTAGCAGCGCTAAGAGCGGGTTCTGGCGGCGCTGGCACGGACGAAAAGGGCCGGAAAGACGTGTGGCCTGAATTGATCAGTGGTTACTTTAAGTTTTCTATTGCACGGGGAACCCTACCGTGTATTTAACATAACAAGAAGGAGTTGAGCAGAATGAAAGTAAATATTTCCGGAAAGAACATGGAGGTATCGGACTATCTGCGCGATGTGGTAGAGAAAAAAGCGCAAAAGCTGGAACGCTATTTCAAGCCGGGCACGGAAATGAACGTCACGCTTTCCATTGAAAAATCCAGGCACATCGCGGAAGTGACCGTGCTGTTCGATGGTATCGTGCTGCGGGGCGAGGAAGCGACAGGCGATATGTATTCCTCCATCGACGTTGTTTTGAAAAAGCTGGAGCGGCAGATACGCAAACACCGCACCAGGCTGGAGCGCCGCCTTCGGGACGACGCGTTTGAATCGGGTACTGTATATGATTATTATGAGGGTGAGCACCCGGAAGAAGACGGCCCGCAGATCGTGCGCAACAAAAAATTTGTGGCGCAGCCAATGGATATCGACGACGCCGTCATGCAAATGGAGCTTTTGGGGCACAGTTTTTTTGTATTCCGCAATTCGCACAACAATGAAGTCAATGTACTCTATAAGCGTTCGGATGGCGACTATGGGCTGATCGAGCCGATTTGACAGATTTTTTAGGTTTGGCAAGGCCCGCAAACGCGGGCCTTTTGTTTTGGTGTTAGATGGAATAGCCCAAAAGTGAAAACAACAGGGACATGAAAAAACTGTTTCGTGTTGTTGTTGCGGGGGAGTGGCAAAAGGCTCCGTGAAATGATATAATAAAAAATGGAAAAAGAAAGAAATGCCCAAAATGTGGCGCGGAAGAACGGCAACACAGCATAGGAAAAACAACGGCAGGCAGCAGACGATTTCGGTGCACTTTTTGCAAGAGGGAATACACACCCACCCCTAAATAAGTGGCGGTATACTGAAGAAGATAAAAGCCAGGCGTTGAAGCTATTGTTGTTAGGCAATTCGGGAAGAGCGGTCGGAAAAGCAATGGGGATGAGCAAGTCGAATGTCTACCGATGGGCCGAAGATGCTCAAAAACCTGTTAAGAAAAATCAAGTGTTTTCTTGCAGGAATTTAAAATAAATATTTTGGTAAAGTTGAGTAATACAAATAGACCGGCACAAAATACCAGTCTTAATAAAAGGCCCTGTGAAAAAAAGTC
>DOMW01000100.1:0-660 GCA_003510345.1 Clostridiales bacterium
ATGGGCATGGCGCAGTTTGTGCGCACAGACGGCAAGCCGCGCATTGCCGCGTGGATCGCCATTACCGCCAATGTGGTCAACCTTATTCTGGATTATATCCTTATCAGGTTTTTGAACACCGGGATTGCCGGGGCCGCTGTTTCCACCGTGGCGGGTTATTTGGTGGGCATACTTGTGCTGATCCCCTACCTTAGGTCAAAAGAACGGGTATTCCGGTTTGTACGCCTTAAAAAAGGCGATTTCGCCCAAGTATTGCGCGTGATCAGCGTGGGGCTTCCCAAAGCGCTTACGCAGGCGCTGTCGTTTGTGCGTTCGCTGGTTTTAAACACGCTGATAGTGAGCGCGCTGGGGTCGCTCGGCATGGCCGCCATGACGGTTTGCACAAACGCGCTTATGCTCGCCTCCATGTTCATAGGCGGCACGAATGACACGCTGCTGCCTATTGTGGGCACGTTGTACGGTGAGAAAGATTACCCCGGCATCCAATTTACAGTGCGCACGGGCTTTCGCTTTATGGCCGTCTGCTGTATAGCCTTAACGGCGGTCTTTTTGGCGGCGCCCGGCGCGGTGGGGCAGTTGTTTGGCATCCATTCACAGGAGGGGGTCGCCGTGGCGGAACCGGCGCTGCGCATGTACGCCCTCAGTTTGCCGGTTTATGGC
>DOMW01000100.1:690-4730 GCA_003510345.1 Clostridiales bacterium
AACGGGTTCGTTTTTGTGGTGGCTTTTGCCGCGCTGCTCGCCGGGGTAAACGGCAGCCTGATCTGGCTGGCGTTCGTGCTGGCCGAGGCGTGTACGCTTCTTGTGGTGCAGTTATTGGGCGCGAGGATCCGTAAAAAGGAAGGGATACGCGGGCTGTTGCTGCTGAAAAAGGAAGAGGAGGAGGGCTGCGCGCTCGACCTCTCCATCCCCGCGACCACCGAAGCGGCGAACAACCTTTCCGGGCAGGTGATGCGTTTTTGCCGCGAAAACGGCACGGAGGAAGCGCCCGCGCTGCGTCTGGGGATCGCGGTAGAGGAAATGGCGGTCAACACCGCCCGTTACGGCCACACAGACAAACAAGGCGTGATCGACGTATTGGTGCGCATTGCGCAAAACGAGCTGATCCTTCGCTTGCGGGACGACGGCGTCCCGTTTGACCCCGCCGAATACCGCGCGGGGGAACAGGAAGAATTTGCCGTGGGGGGGATCGAAGTGGTGCGGCGGCTGGCCAAGGAGGTCAGTTATGTGCGGCAGTTGGGCTTTAATGTGACAATCATAACGATTGCCCGGTCGGCGTTGGGTTGAATGCCATGCAGTTGCATATTTGCGGTATCAAGCCATTTTTGAACCTTAGCGGCATAGAGTATGTGACGGGTGAACGAAAAGCGCGGATATTGGCGTATACGCGCGCGGAAGATAAAGCCCGTTGCCTTGCCGCCGGGCTTCTTTTGCGGATGGTATGCGGCGTTACCGGGGAATCGATGGTTCGGTACGGGGCAAACGGAAAGCCATACAGGCGGGATGGCGGGGGCTTTTTTAACCTCTCACACGCGGGTGATTACGTGGTTTTGGGCACGGCGGGCAGCGAGATTGGCATGGATATCGAAAAGATTGACAGCTACTCGATGGGTGTTGCTACCCGCTGTTTTACGCCGCCCGAGCTTGCGTGGCTTTCAAGGGAAAGCGGGAACGAAGCGTTTTACCGGTTGTGGACGGGAAAGGAGAGTGTAATGAAGGGGATCGGGCTGGGGCTGTCCCTCGCGCCGGAGGATTTTTGTATACTGCCTATGGATCGGTCGGCGCACCGCATTGCCAGCAGGACATGGTTTTTGGATTGGCTCTCTTACGACGGGCATATAGTGTGCATTGCGATAGAAAACAAGACGGAAGAAACCAGGCTTGTGCCTGTTTCCGCAAGCGATTTATGCCGTGGTGTTATATTTTCCCCAAATAATGGAGCCTAAAAACGCTCGTCTTGAAAAAATAACCCCGTAAATCTGGCCACGATTTTAGGAATCAGTATCTTTCCCCGTATCTGCCGGTTCTTTGGCTTGCGCGTCGCCCGCCGGTTCGTCCTGCGTATCCTCGCCGTCGCGCACACATTCCATATAGCCGCTTTGCCCGCAATTGGGGCAGCGCATCAGCTTATCCGTACCCTGCGAAGCGGAAAAAAACACCCGCGTAGATGCTGGTTTGAAACGAAAGCCGCAGTACGGGCACTTAAAATGGCGTTTGCGCAACACACGGGCATATAAAACAAGGCACACCAGTAATAGCGCGAGCGTGGCGGCGATTGTGATAAAACCGTAAAGCTGTAAACCACTCATACATGTTCCTCCGATAAAACCCTGTTCAGTATACAATAATTTGAAAAGGTTGTATAGAATGGTTGAAATAAACAGCTTGTTTTCCGCGGGTTTTCCTGCTATGATAAAACATAGAAAAAAATAGGGCGCGTTGGGGGTTGGCATCCCCGGAAATAACGCATAGTAAAAGAGTGGGCTTCCCTTGGCGGGAAAGCCAAACAGGGTGGAACCGCGGAAAAGATTTTTCGTCCCTTGCTACTATAAGCAGGGGATTTTTATTTTACTATTTTAAAACGAGGAGAGAACAGTTATGGCGGATAAAGTGACGATGGAGAAGCTCGTGGCGCTATGCAAAGGGCGAGGCTACATTTTCGCGGGCAGCGAGATCTACGGCGGGCTGGCGAACGCGTGGGATTACGGCCCGCTGGGGGTGGAGTTCAAAAACAACGTGAAGCAGGCGTGGTGGAAGAAATTCATCACACAGTCCAAATACAACGTGGGTCTGGACAGCGCGATTTTGATGAACCCGCAGACATGGGTGGCGTCCGGGCACGTGGGCGGGTTCAACGACCCGCTGATGGACTGCAAAAGCTGCAAGGAGCGGTTCCGCGCGGATAAGCTGATCGAAGACTACGCCGCGGAAAATGGCATGGACGTGAACCCGGAGGCTATGGAAAAGCCGGAGATGGAGGCGTTTATCGCGGAACATATCGTGTGCCCCAACTGCGGCAAAAAAGACTTTACGCCCATCCGCCAGTTCAACCTGATGTTCAAGACGTTCCAGGGGGTGACGGAGGATTCGGGTACGGAATTGTTCCTCCGCCCGGAGACGGCGCAGGGCATTTTTGTAAACTTTAAAAATGTGCTCAGGAGCACGCGCCGCCGTATGCCCATGGGGATCGGGCAGATCGGCAAGTCATTCAGAAACGAGATCACGCCGGGCAACTTCACATTCCGCATACGCGAGTTTGAGCAGATGGAGCTGGAATTTTTCTGCGACCCGAAGGAAGAGTTCGAGTGGTTCCGTTATTGGAAGGATTTTTGCCACAACTTCCTGCTTTCGCTGGGGCTGAAAGAAGAAAACATCAAGCTGCGGGATCACGCGAAAGAGGAGCTTTCCCACTATTCCAACGCGACGACGGATATCGAATACAGATTCCCGTTTGGCTGGGGCGAGCTTTGGGGCATCGCGGACAGGACGGATTTTGACCTGAAAGCCCACATGGCGCACGCGGGTGAAAACTTTGAATACACCGACCCCGTGACAAATGAAAAATATGTGCCGTACTGCATCGAGCCGTCGCTCGGGGCGGACAGGGTGGCGCTCGCCTTCCTGTGCGACGCGTATGACGAAGAGGAGCTTGAAAACGGCGACGTGCGCACCGTGCTGCGCCTGCACCCGGCGCTCGCGCCTTACAAAGCGGCTGTGCTACCGCTGCAAAAAAAGCTTTCCGAAACGGCGGAAAAATTGCGCGAAGACCTTTCGAAGCATATGAATGTGGATTACGACATGACAGGCTCGATCGGGAAGCGCTACCGGCGGCAGGACGAGATTGGCACGCCATATTGCATGACGGTGGATTTTGAAACGCTGGAAGACAATTGCGTGACGATTCGTGACAGGGACAGTATGAAACAGGAACGCGCGAACCTAGACGGGCTGCTCGCGTTTCTTCGCGAGAAGGTGGAGTTCTAATCATCATTAAACAGGGGGACAGAAAATGCTGGATACGATCAGAATAAAGCCGCTCAACGAACAGGCAATGGCGGCGGCGCGCCAAAGGGAGGACTCACTTGTGAAGCCGCTCGGCAGCCTGGGGATGCTAGAGGAATATGCCGTGCGGCTGGCGGGCATTCGCGGCTTTTTGGGCGGTACGTTCAAAAAAAAGGCGGTGATGGTTTTCGCCGCGGATAACGGGATACACGCGCAGGGCATCACGCCCGTTCCAAAAGAGGTGACATACATCCAGACACTGAATATCGCAAACGGCATCGCGGGGGTGAGCGTGCTGGCAAAGCAGGCGGGCGCGGACGTCGTTGTTTATAACGTGGGTGTGGAGCCGCCGCTCGCGCATGAAAAAGTGCGGGACAGGCTGGTTATGCACGGCACAAACGACATGACGCAAGGCCCCGCCATGAGCAGGGGACAGTGTGAGCGGGCTATAAAGGCGGGCATGGACGCGGTGGCGGAACTGGAAGGCGTGGGCGTGCTCGGCATAGGCGAGATGGGCATTTGCAATACCTCGACCACGGCGGCGGTTGCGTGCGCGCTGCTTTCCCTGCCGCCGGAAAAGCTGGCCGGGCGCGGCGCGGGCATTACGGATGAGCAATACCGCAAAAAAGTGGACGCGATAAGCCGCGCGCTTGCCGTGAATAAGCCGGATAAAAATGATGTGGTTGACGTGCTCGCAAAAGTGGGCGGGCTGGATATCGCCGCCATGACGGGCGCGTACC
>DOMW01000111.1 GCA_003510345.1 Clostridiales bacterium
TTCGCCGCCCGCCCGTGCGCCAGGCGGGGAAAATAGAGGAAGAGGGAACGCGCCCGGCGGTTCTGGTGTGCGTCAAACAGTATGCCGCCATTGCCGAAATAAATACCAAACCATACAAATGACCACTCCCGCAAGTTGCGCTAATTATTCAAAAAATACCTGCCCAAAATCATATACCCCGCGTTGAGGTACAGCATAAAGGCGCTCACCGAAAACACAGTTGTGTTGTATAGGTTTCTGTTCCATTTGAATTTTTTGAACTTCCAGCCGAGCACATACAGCACAGGGAAAACAACCGGCGTCATATACCGCGCCTGACACCCGTTCACCGTATCCGCCCCCACTGGCGTAAACGTGATATACATCGCGCCCGCCACGCACACGACCGTAATAAGCGCCAAAAGCAGCGTGCGCGCCTTGTGCTGCCATGTCGTGGTAAAACGGTCGAACTCATTCCTGTCGGTAAACGCTACCACCGCCATCAGCGCGATCAACACCATATGCAGCACACCATCCCCCAGATAGGCAAACGACGTGATAAACATCCTTTGG
Organism: Clostridiales bacterium; assembly: GCA_003510345.1. Classification (GTDB taxonomy): domain Bacteria; phylum Bacillota; class Clostridia; order Christensenellales; family Christensenellaceae; genus UBA5399. The sequence goes on from DOMW01000111.1 coordinate 553, forward strand.
TTGAACGGGTCCAGATACAGGGGGAGGAACCTTGCCATCATACCGGCAAAATCCAGCGGGTTTGAAAGAATATGCCCGACCTGCCCCGCGGCATTGACGTCGCTGCCGCCGCGTATGTCTCCCGGCCCCGTTATAACGCTGCTTCCCTGCGACAGGAACATTGTCCCCGCCATAGCGAGCATCACACCCAGCACAGTGAGCAGGTAAATGATATGCGCGCGCCTGCTTGCGAACTTGGTTTTGGGCAAAAACAGCAGCAGCGCGACCATCGGGAAATAGATCGCTTTGGGCGCAAGGCCCAGCGCAAACGCGCCGAGCATAATGGCCCAGTCCCGTGCGGCAAGGGTTTTATCCGGCCGCTGCGCTTCGCCGAAAAACCAGGAGAAACCGAGCAGCAAAAACCCGATGATCCACGGGTCGTAGCTGAAGTTGGCGGACATAAACACCGTCGTGGGCAAGAGCGCGACTACCGCGAGTATCATCTTGCCTGTTTTCAATTTCCGTATGGCAAAGAAACAACACAGCGCGTAGATAAGCAACTGCGGAATGCGCGCAAGGACGAGCATCGCGTGATACGAAAGCCCGAATATCCTGCCAAAAAACAACGCCGCCGCCCCCGGCACATACGCCAGCTTGCCAACCTGCATCCCGTTATCGGAGTCGCTTGCCACCGCGCCGGCGGTGTAATCTTCCTCCATCCGCGCGTATATCTCATTCTGCTGCGCCGCGTCGAACGTCCATGGATACGAACGCGCGATAAACCCGAGGTCCGCGTTCGTCAGCTTTGCTTCTTCCCCCACATACGATATCCCCTGCATTTTGGCGAAATGCGTCTCGTCATCCCAGCTGATCAGCGCTTGCGTGGTGTGCGAAAACATAGCGATAAACAGGGCGATAGGCAGGAATACGATCAAAAAGAAATACTCGGGTTTTTTGCCCGTCTGCCTGAAAAAGAACGCGAACATACACACGGAAAACCCGAAAAACGCCGTAAAAACGAAATAAGCAGGCAAAGGCTGCCTGCCCAAAATGCGTAGCCCCGCAAACACTGCCAGGCACAGTAAAAGGATAACTACCGCCGTTACGAGGGTAACTCTCCGGGCGCGGCGCGGGTTTGCTTTCGCTTTTTCGCCGATAGTGGTAAATCCATTTTTTATTCTGCCGAAAACACGGAATTGCAGAAGCAGCAGGATGACCACAAACAGCGACAGCAACACACAGAAAAACCGCATTGCGTTCCATGTGTTTTCCGTATAAATCGCAAAAACACCTTCTTCAGAGACCTCCACCGCATCCAAAGCAAACGTGCCGTCAAGGTCGATGCGAAGCTCATCGTAACTGCCGGCGGGCAGTTGCAGTACAATCTCGCTCTGCCCCGCCTGCGCGACCGTGCTGCGGGAATTCCCCTCGCTGTAGCCACCGTTTTTGTCCGGGTAAAATACCTGCGCTTTCATGCCTGCCGAAAGGGGCGCGCTAAACGCGATGCGCAGCGAAGCGGTATAGGGCGCGGCGCCGCTTTCAAAAAGGGGCACATAAAGCTGCGGGTCTTCGCCCGAAGGCGTAAACACGCCTTGTTCCACCGTGTAACGCTCGTATTCTACTTCACTGGGGGGCACAGAGGCGGAAACCGCCTGCCCGTCAAATTGGAAGGACACCGCGCGCGGGTTGCTGCTCACCGCGCCGAATTCGATCAGCACCGCCAGCACAACCGCCAGCGCCGCCGCAAGGATGCTTTTTTTCACAACTGGTTTTAACAATACATTTCCCCTGTAGTTTTGTACTATGCGATCTATTATACCGCCCCCTGTAGCGCGTGTCAAAAACCTCTAAAAGATGAATCGGTATGCAAGAATGAGGAAGATATCTATCAAAAGCTATAGGGTATTCCTCTGTGGTCAATGTATCACTGCGTGATGATTAAAATGCCTCCGGCGGTTTAGAACCTACGGTTCTAAAAACTCCCTTAAAGGCACGAACAATCATGAAATGCCATGTCTCACAATCCTAACAAAATTATCTCATTAATTCTGTATTCTGGTCTACATTGCTGAACCACAAGCCTTCCCGGATTACTAAGGNNCGGGCCTACGTCGGCTTTAAGGGAATGCGGAACGACCGCGTCCCGATGGGCGATGCAGGGAGTGCAGCATTCGCTGAGCGCGAGGTAAGCAAGCCGCTACTCCTTGCGGCGCGTCGAACCCGCAGTGAAGCGGGAAT
>DOMW01000074.1 GCA_003510345.1 Clostridiales bacterium
GTTCATCAGGTATTCGCCGTACAACCGCTTTTCGCCGGTGGAGGGGTCGCGCGTAAAGGCGACGCCCGTGCCGCAGTCGTTGCCCATGTTGCCAAACACCATCGCCTGCACGTTCACAGCCGTGCCCCAGCTTGCGGGGATGTCGTTCATGCGGCGGTATACGATGGCGCGCGGGTTATCCCACGAACGGAATACAGCCGTCACAGACTCCAGCAACTGTTCTTTGGCGTCCTGCGGGAAATCGGCTCCCTTTTCTTTTTTATAGATCGCTTTATATTGCGCGACGAGTTCTTTTAAGTCGTCCGCGTTAAGGTCGGTATCAAGCTTCGCCCCTTTGTTCTCTTTCATGGATTCCAGCGCGTGGTCAAAATTCGCTTTGTCGATCTCCATAACCACGTCGGAAAACATCTGTATGAACCTTCTGTAGCTGTCATAAGCCCAGCGGGGGTTGCCCGACTTTTTGGCCATGCCTTCCACGGCAACATCATTTAAACCGAGGTTTAAGATTGTATCCATCATGCCCGGCATGGACGCGCGCGCGCCCGAACGAACGGATACAAGGAACGGATTTTCCGAATCGCCGAATTTCTTTCCGGCAACTTCCTCCGTCTTCGCCATTGCTTCCAATATCTGGTCTACCACTTCGCCCGCCAGCTTTTTGCCGTCGTCATAATATCTGGTGCAAGCCTCCGTGGAAACAATAAAGCCCTGCGGCACCGGCAGGCCGAGGTTGGTCATTTCCGCCAAATTCGACCCTTTACCGCCGAGCAGGTTCCTCATAGACGCGTCGCCCTCTTTAAAGAGATAAACATACTTTTTTGACATTACTGCATACTCCTCCATCACTCTTTTGATATTTTACGGTGTGTTACCCGCAGCTAACCTTCCACACTACCGATACAACACGCATTATTATACAGGATTTTTTTTTACAATACAATATGTTTTTACTGATAATACCGCATCGTCTTCAGCTTTACGTCCCCCGCCTCAAGCAAATATTCCGCCATCGTGGAAACAAGCGTGCCGTCTATATTGCCGCACGCCGCACGGATATCCGCCGGACGGACGCCCCTTAGCACAGCGATGCGCCCAATGCTTTCCGGCGCGTTTTTCGATCTTGCGGCAGGCGCGCACCCGGGGCACACGCAGCCGCCCTCCCGCGCGCTCCAATGCGTCACGTTTTTTATCTCCGCGCCACACACAGCGCAAAACCGCAGGGCGGGAAATATGCCCAAAAAATCCGCCGCCTGCACAAGAAAATAGGCGAGCGCCTCGTCCGGCCCCGCCTGGCCTGCCTCCATCGCGTACAGCGTATGCGCCAGCACCGAAAAAAGCCTGCCGCCCCCTGGCGTGTCCTCTCCCGGTATTTTTTCGCAAAACTCCAGCATCACACAGCCCGCCGTGAATTTGCCGTAATCGTTTTGTACATTAAAGAACTCTTGTTTTATAAGCGCGTTGGTGATGTACAGCCTGTCTTTCTTCTGGTAAAATTCATATTCCGCGCAGCAAAAAGGCTGCGCCGCCGCCCGGATCGCGCTTTTCATGGCGCGCGCGCCGCGCGCCGAAGCGGTGAGCTTGCCGTTCTCCTGGGAAAAGAGCGTCAGTATCTTGTCGTTATCCCTGTAATTCACCGCGCGCAGCACGATGCAAAGCTGTTTTTCCAATTTATTCATACCCCAGCGCGCGCAGCGCCGATTGCTTGTTGCGCCAGTCCGGCTTCACCTTCACCCATACCTGCAAAAAAACTTTGCCGTGCAGAAGCTCTTCCATATCCGCGCGCGCGGCGGAAGCGATCTTTTTCAACATGGAACCGCCCGCGCCTATGATGATGCCCTTGTGCGAATCCTTTTCCGTATAAATGACAGCGTCCACATTGAAAATACCCTTCTTTTCGTCCTTCTCCATCTTTTCTATCTCCACGCCGATGCCGTGCGGGATCTCCTTGCCAATTCCCTTTAACGCCTTTTCGCGTATCAGTTCGGCAAGCATCATGGCGGGCGGCTGGTCTGTGAGCATATCCGCCGGGTAGAACATGGGGCTTTCCGTCAGGTATTGTTTCAGCTCATCCACAAGCGCGGGAACCCCGTCGCCCGTTGCCGCCGAGATACGCAGCATTTTGTGCCCAAACGGCGCAAGGCTTTGCTCCACTTCGGCGGTGCGCTCTTCGCTTACCGCGTCCGTCTTATTCAGGGCAATGAGCACGGGAATACCCGCCGGAAGCTTTTCCAGCAGCGCCCTGTCCCGCTCCCGCGCACCTGTCTTCACGTCCGCCACAAAAAGCACCACATCCGCATCCCGCGCCGCGCCTTCCGCCGTTTTCACCATGTACTCGCCCAGCTTGTTTTTAGGCTCGTGGATACCCGGCGTATCCAAAAAGACGATCTGATAGCCTTCCCTTGTATAAATACCCGTGACGCGCGTACGCGTCGTCTGCGGTTTTTTGGACACGATGGCTACCTTCGCGCCCAGTATGGCGTTTAGCAGCGTTGATTTCCCTACGTTCGCGCTGCCCATCAGCGCCACAAATGCCGATCGAAACACGTTTGCTCCCCTCAATATAAAAACAAATTAGAAATCTCGAATACGATGACCGTGATGACGACACCCAAAAAAGCGCCCATCACCACCTCGGCAAAGGAATGCACCTTTGTTTCCATCCGGCTCTCCGCCACGATCAGCGCCATGATGGCGGCAAATACCGTCGCGACAGCATCACCCGAAACAAACGCGATCGCGGTAAAAAGCGAAAAAGCAAACGCCGTATGCCCGCTGGGCATCCCCCCCTGCACATACGTACCGCCTTTTTTTAAAAAACGTGATTTTATAACGATCACGCCCACAAACACCAGCAGCAGCGCGGCGAACGTCAGGTAAGCAGGCAGGTTCCCTGTCCGTTCCTGCGGCGCGAACATCGAGCGGTTGGCGATTTCAGAAAACTTCTGAAAGAACACAAGGAACCCGACGGCAATGGACGTGCCCGCCGCAATAAGCACCGCGCCCGCCGAAACGTCCTTTGCGATCTTCGCGAGGTCGCTGTATTTCTTCTCCACCAAAAAATCCACGATCGCTTCCATCGCCGTGTTGGCCAGCTCCGCGAAAAAAACGAACCCGATCACCGTGATGATGGCGATAAGCTCAAAGCGCGTCACGCGTACGAGAAGCGCGGCGATGATGACGCAAACAGCAATCACCACATGGTAGCGCATATTGCGTTCCATGCGGAAGGAATGCATAAACCCGCTGATGGCATGGTTGAAGCTGCTTAAAAGGGACTGGTCCTGCCCGGAATAGACACGCTGCTGCTCCTGCTTGTCGTTGTCCTGCCGCTGCCCGTCAGCCATCCTGTTCCCTGCCTATCCCCGCTAGTGCGAGCGCCTGCTCCTGCTTTTCCAGCATCACGCTTTCCGCCTGCGGTTCCATATGGTCATACCCCAACAAATGCAGCGCGCCATGCACCGCCAAAAACGCCACTTCCCGCACAAGGCTGTGGCCATACTCCTGCGCCTGCTCCTGCGCCCGCTCAAGGGATATCGCGATGTCGCCGATGAAAACGGGATCTTCCCGCCCTTCTTCCACCTCATCCATACACGTATAAAGCGGCGCGTCAAGCTCAAACTCGGGAAAGGAGAGCACGTCCGTAGGCGCGTCCACATTGCGATACTCGCGGTTCAGCTCGCGTATCCCCGCGTCGTCCGTTATGAGGACATCCGCTGCAAATTCATGCCCTGTCACCTGCTCCACGCCCAAAAGTGCGCGCTTCGCCGCCTGCTCAAGCTCGGGCGTAAATGGCAGCTTATGCTGTTCTTCAGAGAATGTTATCGTCATCGCTCGCTCCATGTATTTTTATTTCCGGGTATTTGATGCGCGAATGGTACACGCCCGCAAACAGGTTTGTAAACGCTTCCGCGATCTTATTGAGGTCGCTGCGGTTTAAGGGCGCGTTGTCAAGCTGCCCTTCATCGTACCGCTCGCGTATCAGCCGCTTCACCGTACCCTCGATTTCCTCGCGCCCCGGATTATCAAGGCTTCGCACCGCCGCCTCCACAATATCCGCCAGCATGATGATGGCGCCTTCCTTTGTGGTGGGCGGTATACCGTCGTACCGGAAATCGCGCACGTCCACCTCGCCGCCGTCATTTTTTGCCTGCGCGTAGAAATAGCCGGTCAGGCTGTTGCCGTGGTGCTCCGCCGTGATCGTGATAAGCTCTTTGGGCATCTTATGCTTTTTCATCATCTCCACGCCGTCCGTCACATGCTGGCGCAAAATGCGCGAGCTTTCCCCCGGCGAAAGCCCGTCGTGCGGGTTCACATTGTTACGCTGGTTCTCTTTGAAGTACTGCGGGTTTGCAAGCTTGCCCACATCGTGGAAATACGCCCCCACGCGTGCCAGCAACGAAAAACCGCCCACCGCGTTGCACGCGGCTTCGGCCAGGTTTGCCACCAGCATACTGTGGTGGTAGGTGCCCGGCGCCTCCACCATCAGCCGCTTTGTGAGCGGATGATTGGGGTCGGAAAGCTCAAGGAGCTTTGTGGGCGTGGTCAGCTTAAACGCGTTCTCTATGATGGGCAGCACACCTATGCTGGCAATGCCGCACAAAAGGCCGCTGCCCGCCACCATCGCCATATTTGTGAACATTTGCTGCATATTCACGATGTCGTATACCCACAGCAGGTGTTCGATCACCACACCGGGCACCGCCGCTATAAGCCCCGCCAAAATAAGGCGCGAGCGGTAACGCATATCTTTCAGCACATAGATACCGAAAAAGCTGCCCATAAGCATCGTCAATAAAAGCCAAAGCGAGTCATGGCTCAAAAGCTCATGCCCGTTCGTGGTCACACTCATCAGCAGCAGCGAGAGGAACACGCTGTAGATGAGCGCGTTTTTGGGCGAAAGCAGCACCGCCCCCAATATCACAAACAGGAAAATGGGGTACAGGTGCAGCGCCAGCATCTGCGCGAGCGCCGTCGTCACGTAGGCAAGCGCTGTAAGTATGCACAGTATCGCCACTTTCTTCCTGTCCGAAAGCAGCTTCCTGTTGAAAATCGCAAGGAATAAGATATACAGCACGAAACACAATGCGATGTAAAGCGTTAGCGCGTAATACGGCCGCGTAAACGTCGTCTCCCCGCTCAAAAGCCCCAGTTCCCGCAGCATTTCATATTGCTCCGCCGTCACCGGGTTGCCCTTCAATACAATATTCTGCCCCTTTTGGATCATCATCGGCTCGACCGCCGCCGCCTGGTCTTTCGCCGCCTGCGTGGCCCTTTCGTCCAACACCTCATTGGGGTAGACGTCGTTGTTTACGACCAGTAAAAGGAATTCCCTTTGATCCGCCCCCAGCCTGAGCTCATCTGTCGCCACATTCACGATATCCCGTTTCACTGTATCCACATTGTCGTTGGATATCCCCGTTTCCAACGCCTGCCGCGCCAGGGCCGTCACTTCCTCCTCCATGCTTTCCAGCTCTTCGCTTGTCATGGAAAGCAACACATAGAAGTTTTCTTCCTCCACATACGCCGGCAGCATTTCAGCCAGCGCAGCCCTGTTTTCTTCTGTCAGTAATTCCCGCCAGCCTGCCCGCGCCGCGTCAAAATCCTGCGCTTCATAAGGCGTTTGCGCAGGCGTACTTTCCGGGGTGGGCGTAGGCGCGGGGGGCGAAACCGTTGGTGAGGCGGAAGCTGCGTCAGGCGTTTCGGTTGCGTCCGCCACCGCGCTGTTTGAGGGGCGGGCGGTGTCTCTCGCCGCG
>DOMW01000258.1 GCA_003510345.1 Clostridiales bacterium
GTCGCACAGAGCAGCTCAGCTAAAGCGCCCGGGCAACCGCAAGCGGCGGAGCAAGCCCCGCCCCTGCAAAAAGGGCTGGGCACGTCGCCGGAAGCGATCGCGCCTGTACAATCTGTGGACGGGCAGGCGCAGGATGGCAGCGCGGCGGTGAAAGAGATGCAGCAGGCGCTGCACGAGCTGAATAAGTTCTTGGTGCCCATGAAACAGGATGTGAGCGCGGATGCGGAAGCGCTGCAGTCTTCGCTAAAAAACCAGCACACGGCTATGGAAAGCGTACATTCCTCGCTTGCGCGCGCGGCAGGGGAACAAAACCAGGCGACCCAGCGCGCGGCTAACCTTTCCTCGCGGATACAGATGGGCAACAACCTTGAAAACTTTTATTATTGCCAGATACCGTTCGAGATCGCACAGCGGCAGCAGACGGCGGAGTTATATGTCTTTGAGCGCAAGCGGAAAGCGGGCGAAGACGGGGAGCGTACAAATACGACGATACTGATCGCGCTTGAGACGCAGCACATGGGGCGCGTGGAATCTGTGATGCGCGCCGAGCAGGATGAGCTAAGCATTGAGTTTAGGGTGGAAAACGACGCGGTTTTGAAGTATTTGCACGACGCGGGCGGGGAGCTTAGGAAAGAGCTGCAAAACAGTGACTTTGCCGTGCGGGAGATCAAGGTGACGCGTATTGAAGTGCCAGCGACGCCGCTTAACGCCGATCAACTGGTGGGGGAAAAGGAACAGTTTATGTTGCAGGCGATTGATATAAGCGTGTAGGGCGCTTTTATTGGATGATAAGGCATGGTATTTCACGATTATTCATGTCTTTGCCTTTAAGGGANNTAGAACCGCAGGTTCTGAACCGCGCAGGCATATAATGCGCCGCAGGTTCCAAAACCACGCACGGATGGGTCGCCACGATTTAAAACTGGCGCGGGCCAGCGGGATATGTTATAATAGTACAGATTTAAAACCGCGCAAGGGCGGGAAAGGGAAAAATTATGCCAATTACTGATCCGGTAAGCAGTGTTTACATGAACAATATGTATGTGAACGGGGCAAGCTCGCAGCAAAGCAGTTTTGGCGGGGTATCCGCTGCGGCGAATACAAACGCGCTTGGCACAACAAGCACAACAAATTCGGCGGCCAATACGGGCGCTTTTTCAGAGCTTTTGAATATGATGATGGGGATGGGTACGCTTTCGGGCATCGGTGATTTTTCCGGCACGGGCGGCACTTCCGGTTCTTCGTATACGGACGCGCTGATGGGTATGGGCGGTTCGTCTTCGCTGTTTGGCATGGGCGATATGGGCGGGGGCAACAACATGATGATGATGATGCTCCTGCTTTTGTTGGCGTCGCAGAACAGCAACGGGCAGAACAACAGCCTGCTGAGTATGCTTACAGGAAACACGGCGGCCAATACGAATACGTCTAACACGATGAACCAAATGCAGCCGGTTTCGGGCTATACGAGCGGCAACGTCGACTATACCGGCATTCCCAAAAACCCGTGGGAGGTGGCGAACGCGGCGCTTACGAACCTGCCGGGGCAGCGGAGCGCGGCTACATACCGGGCGGTGCTGAATCAATTTGACGTGGAAAACAACCCGCGCTATGCCGTGAACCAAAAGGGCGAAGGTGATACGTACTGTAATATTTATGTGTGGGACGCGACACGCGCCATGGGTGCGGAGATCCCCCACTATATAGACAACACGACGGGCGCGCCCAAATCGTCGGGCGGGGCGTATATTTCCGAGCTTACCGCGAACGAGGTGAACACATGGCTGAACACACACGGCGAAGCGCACGGCTGGCGGAAAGTATCGGCGGAAGAAGCGCAGTATTACGCCAATCAAGGGATGCCTGCCGTTACGTCGTGGAAGAACCCTTCCGGGCACGGGCATTTGCAGATGGTAAGCCCTTCTACCGACGGGCAGTACAACGCGGGCCGGGGCGTCGCGGTGGCGCAGGCGGGCAGGCAGCTCAAAAATTACGATTATATCGATACGGTATATGGGAGCAATACGCTTTCTAAGGTAGAATATTTTGTGCACGTGTAACGTGTAACGGACGGCGGAATAGTACCCGCATAAAGGCGAAAAGTACGGGCGGTCATAAAATAATGCGGGTTTTACAAAAAATGGTTAAGTCCGGGCTTGTTTTGACGATAGTATAATATGTGAAGCGCATGGACGCGACGCGAATAAAGAATATATGAAAAGGATGTGGAAATTATGGCAGTGAGTCCAATCAGTTCTTATTCGACCACAAGGATCACAGGCCTTGTGTCCGGCATGGACACAGAGGCTTTGATCGAGAAGGCCATGAAGGGCGAACAAATGAAGTATGACGTGTTGTTTAAGAACAACACAAAGCTGGAATGGAAGCGGGACGCGTATACAAATATCAACTCTATGCTTCAGACTTTCCGCAATAAGTATATGAGTGCGTCAAGTTCGAGTAACTTGTTCGCCGCTTCCGCATATAAAGCGTTTAAAATCAACATGTCCGAGAATAAATATGTTGATATCAAGGCAACGTCGGGGGCGCAGGCTTCCCGGCACAGCATTACCAGCATAAAGATGGCGGGCTTTGCCGAAGCGGAAGGTACGAAATACAGAAGCCGCACGGTTTCCAAGCAATCGGAATCGGGCTTAACCAGTTACGCGGTAACGCAAGGCATAGAACTGGACGCCGGGACGGACGCGAACACCAAGCTGACCGAACTGAGAGACGCGAGCGGCAACCTTGTATTTGAAGACGTAATGAACGACGGCGGCGACGGTATGCTCTCGTTCAGGCTGGGCGACGCGACCTTTACATACGAACTGAACAACGCCGACGCGAACATGACGCTGGGCGACCTGATGAGCGACGTTTCTGGCAACGCGGACGCTACGGCGGTCATGTCGCTTGAGACCGGTGCGGGCGGGCCGTTTATACAGATACAGGGAACCCAAACAGGCGAAGGCGGCGCAAGCGCTTTCCTAAAGGCAGGCACGCTGGACAGCAACAGCGGCGTATTTAGTCAGGCTGGCGGCGTGTTTGGCACAGTCAGCAACGCGGCTGGCGGCATCTTAGCCACAAACCAGCTTACAAGCAGCACTACACTTGCCGACTGGGCGGCGATGCGGGGCGATGATTTTGGCTTTGACGCCAGCGGCAACGCCACATTCAAGATAAACGACACAACGATCACGGTTAATGAGAACGATACGGTTGCCGATATGCTGAGCAAGGTCAACGGCAGCGGCGCAGGCGCAACCATGTCTATGAATTCCGACGGGACGTTTACAATAAGAGGCGACAGCACAGGTTCGTCGCTGAAACTGGAAAACGGTACGGGCAATGTGTTTGGCGCTGTTGGCAGCGGCAGTATGTTCTCCGGGATAACGGCGGGATCGCACGCTAATACGGATAATAAGATCGACAGGCAGACGGATACGATCGCTTCGGCGGCGCGCAAGATGGGCGTGGGGCTGGATACGGACGCGAGTGGGAATTTCAGTTTTTCGGTGAATGGCAAGACGTTCTCTTTTGCCACGAATACGACGATCCAAAACATGATCGACACGGTGAATGGCGACAGTGAAGCGAATGTTACGCTTTCGTATAGCCAGATCACAGACTCGTTTGTCTTTTCCAGCAAGGTCACCGGCGACGCGGCGCAAATTACGCTGGCGAACGAAGGAATTGTGCAGGCGTTTGGCGGCAGGAATTCGTTCTTTGGTATAGCCGAGGGCACGGTTTCAGGTTCGGACGCGGAGATCACGATCGATGGGGAAACGGTACGGCAGGCAAGCAATTCGTTTGTGCTGGACGGCATGGAGTTTAACCTGAAATCGAACATGGTGGCCGCGACGGAGGCCGACAAGATCGATTTTTCGGTCAGCCAGGACGTGGACTCGGTCGTGGATAAAGTAAAGACGTTCGTGGAAGAATACAACACGCTTCTCGATACATTATATGGGATGGTCAACGAAGAGCTAGACTATGATTACGAGCCGCTGACCGAAGAACAGAAAGAAGCGATGTCCGACGCCGAGATCGAAACGTGGGAAGCAGAGGCGAAAAAGGGCCTGTTGCGCAATGACTCGACTATAAGGAGCATGCTTTCCGAGCTTCGGAGCGCTATGTTTGAAAAAGTTGGGGATACTGGGCTTTCACCGTTTGACATTGGGTTTAACACAAGCTCGTCTACCGACCAGCCTGGGGCAATGTACCGGATCACGTTTGATGAAGCGAAATTCCGTGAAAAGATCCAGGAAAACCCCGACGCGGTGGCGAAGGTGATGGCGGCGGTGTCCACATCGGAAGATACGGCTACAGAACGTGCGGAATCCGGTTTTATCAGCAGGCTGTTCAACTCTATGACCGGTACGGAAAGCAATATACGGACAAAGAGCTTGGTGCATACCAATGAAGCGATCGACGAAAATGAATCGCGGATGGAAGATATGTACGCGCGGATGTATGAGATGCAGGAGCGGTATTACAGGCAGTTCGCGCAGATGGAGACGCTTCTTGCGCAGTATCAGTCGCAAAGCGATTGGCTGACGCAGCAGCTTTCCCAGTTGTAATAAAGGGTTAAACCCTTTGATGGCCAATTTCGCGAGGGTTTAGTGAAAACAGGATTTTCTCCTTGCTTCGTTGGTCAATAAATGGTATTATACCGCAGGGCAAACCCTGCCCCCCCGCGCTAAAGTGCGCGCGTTCCGCCCTATGGGCGGGGTATAATACCCTTTGATGGCCGGCCTTGCTCGGTTATGCGAAAGCAAGACTTTCGCGCAACACTCGCTTCGTTGGCCAATAAAAATATTTAAATTTGGCATTTTACTGGAATTTAAGCATCAGACGGAAAGGGGCCAATGACTATGTATGCTACCGCAAATCTGCAAGACCGGTATAAACAGGACTATGTGTCTACTGCAAGCCCTATTGATCTTGTGATTATGCTGTACGACGGTTGCGTCAAGCAGATGAAGCTCGCAAAAATTCATCTTGAGGACGGCAACAAGAGCAATTATCTGGAATCGATGGAAAAAGCGGAAGACATTATTTTGGAACTCATCAGGAGCTTGAACCTCAAAATAGAAATGTCTAACGACCTGCTTGATTTATATCAGTTTATGGTGAACGAACTAGTATCGATTACTTTTTCCGAAGAAATTGAAAGGATCGACCCGATCATAAAGATGATGAGCGAGCTTCGCGAATCGTGGGTGGCGGCAAAAGCCAGCCTGGGAAGCGCTTACCATACGGAAGACGGGTGAAGCGTGGCAGCGTGACAAAAAGAGAAGAATTGCAAAACGAAAAGGCATCTTTACTTCAGGAGTTTCTGGCGTCTACCCAGCGGCTCAACGGTTATCTGGAAGAAGAGGAATCGCCTGAGCAGTTGTCTGAAATCCAAAAAGAAATTGAAGAAAGAGACCGCCTGATCGAAAAAGTGACGGCGGTCAATTCTGCGCTTACGGAGACAAAAGCCACGGGGGACGAGAAAAAGCACCAGTGGCTGGAACAGCAGCTCCTCACAAAGATACAGGAGCTTGAAGAGCGGAATGAAGGAAAAATTGCAGGTTTAATGCAGAATTTTATGGAAAAAGCACGGTCCGCTAAAGATTCCATGCGCGTGATCGACGCTTACGCGAAACAAACAACGGGCGAAGAAGTGAGAGGGAATATTGACAAGAAGCGTTAATCGCGATAGAATTTTAGAGAAGTATTGTTATGAAAATAAGTAGTATTAATAATCTGGCCATAGACCATTTGGCAAAGAGCGGGCTTTCCGAGGCGGAAGGGCTGAAAAACACGGATCTGGTTTTTAAGAGCCAGCTTACGAACGAAAAGCAGTCCGCCTATTTGAAGCATGTAAGCGACCTTGTGGCGCAGATACAAAAGCAGGGCAAGCTTTTGTCTGAGCGCGCGGATATGGGCGAACTGCAGAAATACCGCGAAATGATCACGAAGCTTATCAACGAGACGGTGAGCAACGGGTTTGTGTTTGAAAAAGAGGGCAGGGTGGGCGCAAACGGCAGAAGTAAGATATTTGCCATGATCAAAAAAATAAATGACAAGCTGGACGAAATGACGCAGAAGCTGCTGGAATCGGAAAAGGAAAATATCAGTTTGCTGGATGATATCGACGACATAAGAGGGCTTCTTGTGGATATGTATTTATAGGGAAAAACTGCAATTTGTTTGCAAAAAGGACTATAGGCGGAGGGTTTGAGAATGGCTGAAAACACCGGAACCGAGATATTACAGCAACAACAGGATGACTTATTGGAAGTGGAAGACTCCATGGAAAACAGGTATCTTGTGTTTGATGTAAAAGACGAGTACTATTCAATTGAAATTAGGTATATCACGGAAATTGTGGAAATGATGCCCGTGACGGTGGTTCCGAGCATTCCAGACTGCATTGTCGGGGTGATCAATTTGCGTGGCGCGATCATACCGATCATGGACGTCCGTATGCGTTTTGGCTACGAAACAAAAGAGTATGACAGCCGCACGTGTATTGTGGTGCTTGATAACGAAGAAATAGCGCTTGGGCTTATTGTGGATTCGGTGCAGGAAGTGACGGAGATAGACCAGGAGACGATTGCGGCGCCGCCGACGGCGGGTGCAAGAACGGCCGATTATTATGTAAAGGGAATCGCAAAATGGAAGAACGATCTTCAGTTGATCATTGATGTGGATAAATTCTTTTCATTGGACGACGCGGGGATGTTGAATGCAGTTAACTGATCAGGATTTTGCAAGACTGCGCGATTATATGTATGGCAACTACGGTATTAACCTCGCGCAAAAAAGGACGCTCATTGAAGGGCGCTTGCTGAATGTTGTAAAGCAAAAGGGGTATAACAGTTTCTCTGATTATATAGACAACCTGATTGCGGATCAAACCGGCGGGGAAGTTTCGCTTATCGTCTCAAAGCTGACGACGAATTTTACCTATTTCATGCGGGAACAGGAGCATTTTGACTTCATGTGCAACGTCGTGCTGCCGGAGGCGCTTCCGACGATACGGGATAACAATTTCGCGGTGTGGAGCGCGGGGTGTTCTTCGGGTGAAGAGCCGTACTCTATCGCGATGGTGTTGGACGATTATTTCAAGGGGAATAAAAACAAGCTGGACACTCGTGTGCTGGCCACGGATATTTCAGACAGGGTGATGAACGACGCCAAAGTGGGCGTTTATATGGACGAGCGTGTGAACAAGCTCTCGGAAGAATGGAAAAAGCGATATTTCACCGTCCAAGACGGCCGGTATGCCATCGCGAACAAAATAAAAAATGAAGTGATTTTCCGTAAATTTAATTTGATGGAAAAGGTGTTTAATTTTAAACGGAAATTCCACTTGATCTTTTGCAGGAACGTGATGATTTATTTTGACAATGAAACAAGGCGGCAGCTCACATCAAGGTTCTATAGCGCGCTTGCGCCCGGCGGGTATCTGTTTATCGGCATGTCGGAGAGCCTTGTGAATATGAACAATGAGTTTAAGTATGTGAAGCCCTCGATCTACAAAAAGGAAAGATAGTTTGTTGTTTTTTGCGAGGTGAGTTCCTTGAGTATTGGAAACGTACAGTCAAGAATTTCTGAGATACAGGCGCAAATACAGGCCCTTAGGCAGAATCAGCCGGCACAGATGTTTGAGTCGCTGCTCCAGCAAAAGCTTGGCGTTTCCCCGACTGAAGAAACGGGAGACAGTACGGCGGCGGCAAACAGCGATGCTGCGGGCACCTACAACGCCGTAAACGACGCAAACGCGGCGCTGATGCTGCAGGCGCTTCAGCAGGCGGTGAATGGGCAAACCATGCAAAATGCCGCGGACTATACATGGAACGGCGTGCTGCCAGAAGGGTTTGAAAAAGCGGCGCCGTATATGGAGTATGTGCAGGAAGCCTCCGAGCGGTATGGAATGCCCGTAAACCTGATACTCGGGATCATGCGCGCGGAGTCGGATTTTAATAATGACTGCGTGTCTTACGCGGGGGCAAAAGGGCTGATGCAGTTGATGCCCGAGACAGCCGCCGAGGTGGGGGTGACGGACGAATTTGACCCGCGCCAGAATATTCTCGGGGCGGTGGAATATGTAACAAAGTTGATCAACCGGTATGATGGCGATGTGAAGCTTGCGCTCGCCGCCTACAATACCGGGCCGGGGAAGATTGCCAGCCGCGGGGTGACGAGTAGTGACAGCGAGGCGTATTTAACAGTGCCGCAGTCTATTCGTGATTATGCCGACAGGGTGTTGCGCTATGCGGGATATTCGCTGTAATACTTAGTTAGTGTATTATTTTGTGCGTTTGGAAGAAAGGGCGGGGGTTTTATGTCCGCTCCTTTTTGTTTCCTTTGTCGAAAAGGGCATTATAGATGGAAAAGTACATACAATGCTCATGATCCCATTAAACGCGTCGTTGCAATAAACACAACTGAAGCATTGTGATTCGTTGATTGTTTTTTTGTTGACGGGGCAAACGTCTTGCTTGATTTCCAGTAATTGCAGCATTTAAGCTTTCCTTTCTGAGTAAGTATAGTATTCTTTATAGGTACCCAACCTGTGAAAAGGATAAAACTAAAAAAGTGTGAAGTTTTGGTCTAAGTAATCGTTGATAAAAAATGGTCGCACTATTTGGTCAGTAAGTTACCTTAGCATGTCCGTCATAATACGAACCCGTATTTTATTGTGCAAATATCTTTTGTTTACTCTTGGGTATTCCTATAAAATCACTTCATTTATCTTGTATTCAGGTCTACATTGCTGAACTACAAACCTTCCCAGATTACTAAGGTCGCCGACCTTAGTTGGCTTTAAGGGGAATGCGGAACGA
>DOMW01000251.1:0-20999 GCA_003510345.1 Clostridiales bacterium
AGGCATATAATGCGCCGCAGGCCTCTTGAACCGGGGGGAATACCTAAGCCCACAAAGGAGTACCCAAAAGCAAACGCAAGATATTTGCGCAATAAAATACGGGTTCGCGCTTGGGCGGACATGCCCCGGCGCAAGGAATACGAACTCACCTTAAGCAGTAGTTGCCAAACGCACAACCCATCCTCATTTACCCGTATAAACTTTCGCTTCCTCGAAATCTTGCTGCAATTCGGCGGAAGGCGTTTTACCGGCAAGGGAGACAACCACAATCAGCACACAGGACACGACAAACGCGGGCAATAGCTCGTAGATGCCAAACACCCCGCCGAGCGGCTTGATCGCAAGGTTCCACAGGAATACCATCGCCGCACCGGACACCATGCCCGCGACCGCACCCGCACGGTTGATACGTTTCCAGAAGAGGGAGAAAATGAGCACCGGGCCGAACGTGGCCCCAAAACCTGCCCATGCGAAAGAAACGATATTGAATATGACGCTGTTTTCATCAAGGGCTATTACCACGCCGATCACAGAGATCACGATCAATGTGATGCGTGACATATTCATGACCTGTTTATCCGTCGCGTTCTTTTTGGCGATGCCCTGGTAAATGTTTTTAGAGAGCGCCGATGCCGCGATCAGCAGGTACGAATCGGAGGAACTGATGGTAGCGGCCAATATGCCCGCCATCACAACGCCCGCGATGAGCGGCGGCAGCAGGTTTGTGCTGAGTACGATGAAAATATTTTCCGCCGCCCCGGCCGTGAGCAGCGCTGTCGGGTAAAGCGCCCTGCCGATGATGCCGATCAGCACGGCGGCGGCAAGCGATATCAGAACCCAGACTACAGCGATACGCCGCGATTTTTTCAGTTCTTGCGGCCGCCTGATCGCCATAAAACGCAGCAGCACCTGCGGCATACCGAAGTACCCGAGGCCCCACGCCATGGTGGATATGACCGAAAGCACGCCATATTCGCCCGCCGCACCAAACAGCGGCGCGCCCGCCGCGCTCACTTGCTGTACGCCATCTACGACCTCCGGCGTCGCGATACCAAAGAATTCCAGAAAACCGGGGATGCTTTGCGCGTTATCAACCACGGCGTTAAACCCGCCCGCCGCAACCGTGCCGCAGATTACGACTGCGCAAAGCGCGAATATCATGACGATCGCCTGCATGAAATCCGAAGCGCTCTCCGCAAGAAACCCGCCGAGGAACGTATAAACCAGCACGAACGCCGCGCCTATGATCATCATATAGATATATTCCACGCCGAACAGCGCGGAAAACAGCTTGCCGCACGTCACAAAACAACTGGAAGCGTACACCGTGAAAAACACCAGTATAAACAGGGACGAGATCATCATCAATATTTTTTTCTTCTCACGGAAACGGTTGGAAAAAAAGTCGGGCAGCGTGATGGAATTGTTCGCCACAACAGAATAGCCGCGCAAACGTTTTGCCACGATCAGCCAGTTCAGATAGGTACCCGCCGCCAAACCGACCGCCGTCCAAAGCGCGTCTGAAAGCCCGCACCAATACGCCACACCGGGCAGGCCCATCAGCAGCCAGCCGCTCATATCCGAAGCCTCGGCGGAAAACGCC
Source organism: Clostridiales bacterium (assembly GCA_003510345.1). Taxonomy (GTDB): domain Bacteria; phylum Bacillota; class Clostridia; order Christensenellales; family Christensenellaceae; genus UBA5399. The sequence continues at coordinate 1,604 of DOMW01000251.1, forward strand.
GCGACCCAGGGACCGAGCGAACGCCCGCCCAAAAAGAATTCTTCGCTGTTTTTATTGGCGCGCTTCATAAAGTAGATGCCAATGCCGATAACCACCAGCATATAACAAACCATGGAAATCAAAACCTGAATTGTCCCGGAATCCATACTTCTTCCCCCTTTGGAATCAATAAGACATAAGAGATGTCATTATCTTAACAAATTCCACTATATTGCGCAAGAATTATCGGAGATCATGGGCAACCGCCACAAACGGGTATTTTTCGCGCAGCGCCGCCGCGGCGGGTGCAGGGTCGTCAAAAACCGCAAACACACAGCTTCCGCTGCCCGTCATCATCGCGAACCGCGCGCCCTGTGCGCGGCAGTCGGAAACCGCCCGGCCCACCTCCGGGCAAAGCGCTCTGCCCGCCGAGAAAAGCGCATTCCCCGCACTGGCGAAATATGCCTGCGCATCCCCCGCAAAAAGTGCGTGCGCAGCGCCCTGCACATCCACAGGTTCCGTCGGCAGTGTGTGGTATGCGGCATAAGCCGCCGCCGTATCTACCCCGCATTCCGGCTTCACCAGCACATAAGAAAATTTACAGTTGTTTTGGAGCGGGAATAAGGCTTCGCCGACGCCCTGCGCCCGCGCGCAGCCGCCTACGAGGAAAAAAGGTACGTCCGCGCCCACGCGTACGGCTATTCCGGCAAGTTCTTCAGCCGAAAGCCCTGCGTGAAACAATTTGTTCAGCATGAGAAGAACCGTTGCGGCGTCGCTGCTGCCACCACCCAGCCCCGCCTGCGGCGGGATATGTTTTTCGATCTGAATGGATACGCCGGGGGGAATGCCTGTCCGCTCAAAAAAAAGACGCGCCGCCCTGTATGCCGTGTTTTGCCGCATATCGCACACATCGCCGCAGAAAACGTGTAACCCCTCCGCTCGCTCCATCTCCACCACGTCGTGCAGGTCGATCTGCTGCATGATCATATCGAGCGTATGATACCCGTCGCTGCGCCTGCCCGTTATGGCAAGCGCCAGGTTTAGTTTTGCGTAAGCGTTTTGCTTCATGCGCTGCTGCCCCCCCCAATTCTATTCAGTATAGCATAAACATGGTAAATATGATATGCTGTATGAAACAGCACGGCGTAAGGCTGCGCGCGTCGGCAAAACAACTTTGATTGATCGGCGTTTAGAGGTTTATACGGCGTTTAAGTAACGGCTTCCCGTCTGGCCCGGAACTCTATGGCTTGCAGCCACGCGACGTAAAACAGGCCCGCGATGATGAGCGCCGCCCCCAGAACACCGGCGGGGGGAAGCGTCTCGCCCAATAGAAGCTAGGCCGCGGCGGCTGTGAAAATGGGTTCGCTGCAAAACGCGAACGAAACGGTGATGGCGGAAACATGGCGGAGCGCGGTGTTTTGCAGAAGGTATGCGACGACGGTGCAGCCGATGGAGAGGTAGAGTATCACGCCCCAACCTGTCGGCGATACCCCGGATATGGCGCGGTAATCTTCAAACAACAACGTAAGAACGGCGGACATGACGGCGGCGACAGCCGTCAGCACGGTGGAAAGCGCGGCGGGGCTGATGTCTTGGATATATTTGGAGCTTAACGTAAGGGCGAGGGCGAGCGCCGCCGAGCTTAACACGGCGAACAACTCCCCTAGGCCAAAAACAAAACTGCCGCCGCTGCCGCACAAAAAATACATACCCGCCGCCACGATGAGAAGGGCGGGCAAAAGGCGTATGTCTATCTTTTGTTTCAACAGCAAGAGCGAGAAGACGGGCGTAACCAGCACGGAGAGCGAAAGCAAAAAACCCGCGATGATGGCGGTGGTATACTGTAGCGCGAGCACGGAAAACAAGAAGGCGGCGCCGGAAAAAACACCGATCAACATGTAATGCGGCAGGTTTTTTGTGGTGACCCCCAAAAACGCTTTTTTGCGGAATACAAGCAGAAAGATGAGAAATGCCAATGTAAAGCGTATCGTATAGCTTAAAAATGGCGTAAACGAAACAAGCCCGACCTTGGTGAGCGGGTTGCCTACGCCCCAGATCAGGCATTCGATCAATATAAGGCTGCTGTAAAACAGTTTTGTATGGGCCGGTTTATCCAAAACTGCCGCTCCTTTTCCTGGGGTAGCACGCCTGTTGCGCCACACAGGGCGGGCGCAAGCCTATGTAGCACGGGTTGCCACAGGCGTTGTATCTATAATAATAGCCTGAAAAGGGCAGGCGAAACATAAAATCCAATTTGTGGCCGGAATGGGTTTTAGCGGTTTGGAACTGTTTATTAGGATAATATGGAAGCGGCGCATTGCCGCTATATAATTATAGAATAGAAAAAAGGAGAGGATAGGTTATGGCTGTTTTAGGAAATCCGTTTGGCGCGCTGGTACCAAGGAAAATAACAAAAGGTGAATTGTTGCAGGCGATTCGGGAAGATATCGTGGGCGAGCTGGAAGCGATTCATGGCTACGAGGCGCACGCGATGGCGACCGACGATCCACTGGCAAAAAAAGTGCTGCTTGATATCAGTAATGAGGAAAAAGCGCATGTCGGCGAACTGATGACATTACTTCGCCAGCTAGACCCGGAGGAAGAAGCGCACTTTGCGTCCGGGCAGGAAGAAGTACGCGAGATGATGCAGGAGCTTAACATGCACCCGGCGGCAAAGCCCGCGCAGGATGCTTGTACCGTGGGCAGCCTGCTGGAATAGGAGGATAGGCATGGATTATTTATCGAGGGAAAGCGCGCCCTATTCCGAAGAACTTTGGAAGGGGATTGACAGCGCGGTCGTAGAGGCCGCCAAAAGCGTGCTCACGGGCAGGCGGTTTTTGCCGCTGTTTGGCCCGCTGGGGCCGGGTGTGACGCACCTCCCAATAGATGGCGCGGATAAGGAAGAAAAATTTGACGATGGCATCGTGCGCACAGTAGGGCGTAGTTATTTTGAAATACCGCAGTTATACGACGATTTTTGGCTGCTTTGGCGCGATATCGAGCACAGCGGCAAGGCAGGGTATCCGCAGGATCTTTCCGCCGCAAGGGCCAGTGCGGATAAAGTGGCGCGGTTGGAAGACAGGCTTGTTTTCTTTGGCGATAAAGGCATTGGCATATCCGGCCTTACGAACGCGCCGGGCGTAAACAAGGTGAAGCGTGGCGACTGGGGCGCGGGCGAAACCGCTTACCAGGACATCGCAAAGGGACTTACCCTGCTGAACGACAAAGGGTATTACGGGCGTTACGCCCTCGTCATGAGCCCGGATATCTATCTATCGCTGCAACGCATACAACCGGGTACGGGCGTAATGGAGATAGACCGCGTGGAAAAGATGCTCGGGGGCCGCGTGCTGCGCGCAACGGCGCTTGGCTCGAAAAAGGCGGTGCTTGTGTGCTGTGAACCGCAAAATGTAGATATTGCCGTAGGGCAGGATTTTTCGGTGGCGTATCTGGAACTTGCGGACCTGAACCATCACCTGCGCGTGATGGAAACGGCACTGCCGCGTATCAAGCGCCCGGAAGCGATCGTAGCGTTCGAGTGACGGTGCGGCGGTAATAGGATGATTTTTTAGGCTGCCGCTTCTGTGGCAGCCTTTTTCACAGTCGCGATAACACAATGGAATATGCGCAGAATGCTCTACGCTACAGCTTTACTACCGCATAAGCGGTAAAGGTATCTTCGTTCCAATTTGCCGTGGCGTCCCCGCCGTACTTTGCGGCGACCGCCTGCACGCTGATAAGGCCCAGGCCGCCGTCTTCTTTTGTGCTGGCGGGCAGCCCTTCGGCCGGGGGAAGCCCGCTGCCGCAGCTATTGCGCGCCCGGATAACAAGTTGTTCCCCGACGGGCTTTAAAAGCAGCTCTATCCATTTCGCGCCGTTGGTTTTTTGGCAAGCCTCCACCGCGTTTTCGAGGAGGTTGCCCAGCACGATGCACAACTCGTAATTGGGGATGGGCAACGTTTTGGGCAGCAGGATATCCGTGTCGAATTTGATATCAAGCCGCTCGCAGCGTTCGGCGTAGCTCGCCAGCAGCGCGTTCACCACATGGTTGGCGCAGTACCGCTGGATATCTTGCTCGGAAAGTGTTTTTTCCACGTCGGCCAGGTACGCGCCGATCTCTTCCGCATTGCCCGACGCCAGCAACTCGCGCAGCACGGCAAGGTGATATTTCATATCGTGGCGCATGATTCTAAGCCGCGCATCAAGATCCTCCATCTTTTGGTAATGGCCGCGCCCGGTAGAAATGACGCGCGCCGCGTAATCGGCTTTCAATTTTTCTTTTGTCTTTTCATGGGCGTTGATGATGGCATAACAAAACACGGCGAAGCTCCATATTACAAAGAGTATAACCATAATATATTGCAGCGTACTGCCCGGGTAATCATACGATACCGTAAGGAGCACAAACGAAAATACCGCGCCGGCGGCGTAGACCGCCCATTCCCGCGTCCGCCCGTAGGCGAGCAGCCTTTGCACAAAGCCCCGCCCGCGCCTCACCATGACGGTGATGTACCCTGTATATAATACAAGTACGATTAGGAAGATCGTAAGTTGCGAAGCACTGCCGCCGGGTTCCAGAAAAAGGCCGACGACCGCCTCAACGAGATAAAATTGCGCGATCAACAGAATGTATTGCAAAAAATAGATAAATATTTTTTGGAAGGCCGACCCCTTCAGCATCCAGATATATATGACCAGAAAGAAAAACATCGGTATGGCGTGCCATTCGAAGGGCGTTCCGTTTACGGCGTGCCGCCACACATAGGTCAGCGCCATAAGAGCGGCTATACCGAGGATCACGGCGCCCAATTTGTATTTGCGCGGAAACAGTATGATCATGGATACATTGGATAACACGAGGACGATTATCCCCAGCGCCGCGTTGTTCCAGGTCGTAAGAATAGGCATAACTATGTTCCTTCCGTTTCTTCCGCGTGCCAGCGGCTACCGCATAAGCGCGCGGTCGAAATACCGCTGTTTCACTTTGGCGCAGGCTCTTGAAATGGGGATTAACCGCCCCGTGCGCATCATGATGTCACTGCCCGTGATAGCCGCGATCTCATCCATATTGACAATAAACGAACGATGGCAGCGGGCAAACCGGCTGTCGCGCAGGAGTTTTTCCGCCGCGCCAGAAAAAGTACCGTATTCCGCAAACTCACCGCCGCCGGTAAGGTGGTAGACGACGTTGTGCTGCACAGCCTCCACATGGGAAATATCGCGAAAAAGCACCGACCGCATAGTTCCGCCCGTTTTGAGCAGTACGCTTTTTGTGTCCGCGTTTTTTACAGTTTGTTCGAGCTTTTTAAGCATAGCCTGAACCGCTTCCCGCGATACCGGTTTGAGCAGATAGTCAAAAGCCCCCACCTGGTAAGACTCCGGGCCGTATTCTTTTGAGGAGGAGAGGAACACGATGTGGCCGGAAAAGCCCAATTGCCGAAGCTTTTCACCCAGTTCCACACCGGACAGTCCCGGCATAACGATATCCAGTATACATACATCGATGGGCACACCGGTTTTTATGCAGCTTATCACATCTGCGCCGCTGTGAAACACGGTGGGCGCAAAGCCCTCGCCGCAAAGTATCGCGTTTAGCACGGCGGCGTCCGCCGGCCTGTCGTCACAGATCAATAGGTTCATGGGTACCCCCTCCTGTTGCATATTTTACCATATAAATGAAAAAATGGGTAGAAGCGTCTTTGGGCGGCAGCAGTTTAACAATGGTCGTTTTATGCTCCGGCTAGGAGACAAGATTTGAACCTGCCCCTGCGCTTGTTGTTAAAACGGAAACACTTGCCACCGTGAATAGTTATGACGCTGCCGCTGGGCGTCAAAGGTGGATTCAGAATTGCTCGCTTTTATTAATTACATTTTAAAAATACAGCAAGAAGTGCAGGATTGTCGAAATATCCCACGGTTGTCGTTGGGTATTCCTTTTGGGTCAAGGTATCCCTGCGGGATGATTGTATGCCTCCGGCGGTTCAGAACCTACGGTTCTAAAAACTCCCTTAAGGGCATGAATAGTGCTTATACTGTGCGGCCACGTCATTGCGGGCTTGACCCGCAATCCTTGCTTAAATCCAGCCAATTTAAAAGATTGCGGGTCAAGCCCGCAATGACGAAATCGGGGAGGGGATCCAGTCGCCGCAATGATGGAAATTCCGAATTCCCCTGCCCCCCTTGACGCCCAGCGGCAGCGTCATAACTATCTGCGGTGGAAACTATCAATGTTTTTCAACGGTTGTGCAGGGGCGGGTTCAAATCTCTTTTTCATAACTAGGGCATGGGCAAATCTTGTTAAACTGACGTCCATAATAGGGCTAAAAAGACGTGCGGCTTGTATTACTCAGCGCTTACCTAAAACGAATTGATAAACATTAGGCAGGGGTCACCGGCTCAAAAGAACAGATGAACGCGAGCTTTTTGCTGCGGGTATTCGCAAGGAATTTCTTTTTGGTGCGTTCCAGCACATACTCGCAATCCTCATAGCTGGAACTGGGGAGAAGCAGCAGGAATTGTGATTTTGAGTATTGCGTGACGACGTCGCCACGCCGAAGTCCGATCAAAAATGCCCGCTTGAGCTGCGCCATCAGTGGGGTAAGCTCTTCATTTGAGGGCAGTGAATGGTCGTTGTTCGCGATGGAAACGCACACGAGGTAAACGGACAGGCCCGAGCGCTTGAGCGCCCGCTGTTCCAATTGGTATATCTTTCGGAATGTGTCGGCATCACAGAAAAACGCACCGCTTTCCTCCGGGTTTTGCTCATTCAGGCTGGCGCGGATGGAGTCCAAATCATATTGTATGTTTTCCGTGTGGCGGAAAATCTGTTCGTGCAGTTTTTGCAGCCGTTCGGACGGCTGCACACCAAGGTCTTTGTTCAGCACGGAAACGATATAATCGTAATGCGCGATTGCCTGGGAGATCTGCCCGAGTTGAAGCAGCGCCTCAATCAGCGCGGCATGGTGGTTTTCCTCATACGGGTCAAGTTCAATCGCTTTTTCACAGAATTTAACAACGCTCAAATAATCGCCGACGGAAGAACAGAGCTCGGCCAGTTTCGCGACAAGGTTTGTGTACAGCCGCTTGTAGTAGTTTGTGGGGGGCAAGGCCCATGCCTCCTGCGCGGATTCGGCGAGGTAGTCGCCGCGGTACAGGGAAAAAGCCTCCCGGTAAAGATTGATACGTTCTTCCGCGGGAAGGGCGATATTGCCCGCCCTCTTTACCAGCGATTCGAATTCTTCAGAATCGATGCGGTAAGGGGCGTTTTTGTTCCAAATATAACTGTTGTGCTGAAATATGATAAAATCACACGCGCTGCCGAAGTTTTTTTTCAACATGGAGCGCAAACGGTAAACAAGGCTGTAGAGCGCTTTTAACGGATTATCAAGGTCACCATCCGGCCAAAGCACGTCGATGAGTTTTTCTGTGGGGATGGGGGTTTCTTTATTTGTGATGATATACTTGAATAGTTTCCAAATCTGGCCCGAACGGGGCGAACTGTCGGACAGTATTTCATCGCCGACGCGAACGGAAAAAACCCCTAAAGTTTCGATAGCTAAAACAGGTTGCTCTTTAGGCTCGCCGATAGGGAACACCCCTTTCCTTTTATCCCGCAAAATCAAAAAACAGGCAACGCCTGCCGCCGCAATTTCCGCAAAACGGGAAACCGCGGCAATGTCTGTGATTCCCCAAACATTGCAACTACTCCAATAATATCCTATTTTCCATAGATATACAAGTATAAATATCACAGATATACAAATAAAAAACTGAGGAGAAGGCGCTTGAAAGCTGCGAAAATTGCATCAAAAGAAAGCGGGTTGTGACCGGCTTATGGCTGTTTTGTGATTGGGTTATGATTAGCATGTTATATTATGCCCATAACTATAATTATAGTAAAATATAGTAGTCTGTCACGCAGTTGACATATTATGCAAGATTGATGAAGAAGTGTATGGGCGCGGGCGTCATAAAGGGGAAGGTTGATATGGCTATGTTGAAGAATGCGAAAAGAAACGGCGGAAGGATCGTAATACTGTTGCTGGTGCTCGTGCTGGTGCTGCAAATGGTTCCGGCGGCCACCCTGGCCGCGGGCGAGGGGACGATCTCACCAAACGTTACGGTGGAGTCGCGTATTTTATATGGCGGCGCTATTTCGACGACGGACCACATTCCGGCGGGCAGCCCGTTCACAGTGGAATTTGAGTATTCCTTCCTGCCGCTCGGCACGGATCAATCGGGCACGCCCCTTGTGTATGAATACCCGACGATCACGATGGAAGTGCCGAAGGGCGCTGTAATCGATAAGATCATATACGACAATAACACGGACATAGACCAGTCGCGCCTGCCCGGCGAATTGCCGTCGGTTCCGACTGCGCCGACGAAGAATATACAGTTTTATTTGAACCCGGGGCTTGCCGGGGATAAAAAGCAGGTTTCCGTATTGATGCACTTCCCGAACATGACGACGCCGAACAACACCGCGTGCGCCATCAAATCTTCCCTGGACGGTTCTATCACGGCAAACGGGGTCATTGCCGGCACCTTCTCGGTGGCCGCGCAAACGAAAAACCTCAATATTACCGCGAGCGAGCCATGGACCTTGACAAAAGAGGCCGGTTCGATGGCGGCGGACTGGAGGCCCAGCGGGTATAAGCTGAACACGATAGAAAAAGTGGGGGACGCGTACAGGGCGACATACCGGCTCTCGGTGAAAGAGAACATTGATTACGACAGGATGGGCCGCCTTGATTTCCTTACGTACGCTTTAACGGATATTTTCCCCACGGGGTATCCCGCGGGCGGCGGCGGGCGGTTGGTAGACGTGCGGATGAAAGACCCGGGGCAAAACGACGCCACGGTCGTGCTTGCGCAGGGAACTGACTATGATGTGACGGCGGCGGTGGACGGTTCTACAAAATCCATTACGATCAAGTCATACGCGCAGCAGCCGAAGGACGGAAGTAATATCCCCAAAGGCGCGCCTGTGGAAAGCGTTTATTATGTGACGGTGGACTACCCGGCGGCGCCGTATATTTACGCGACAAACGCGGACCCGGAAGATCACATCTATTCGCTGCAGAACACGGCGCAGCTTTCCTATAAGCTGGTGGGCGAAGTAGCCGGTAACAGCGAAGCGAACGCAAGTATAAAGCTGGGTGAAGTCGAGCAGATGAAGACCGCGTATACTTTTGCCATCGCGAAGTATATCAGGATAGGCGAAGCGCCAAACCAGTATTATAGTTTGCTGGATGAAAACGCGCAGGCCGCGTATGGAACGGCGCAGTTTTGGCTGACAATGGACGCGGAGGGCAGGATCCCCGCGAGAAATATTTATAACCAGCCGGTGATGCAAACCGTTACGGATATAGGGGCGGACGGCAGGCTGGTGTTTACCGATATGCGCGAGGGCGATTATTACCTTTCCGAATATAAGGCCCCCAATGGGTTCGGCGGGCTTTCCGGCAGGCTCAAGATCACGGTGAACCCGGACGGCAGCGTGACAAGGGGCGACACGGGCGAGCGGATCGCGAACCCGGCGACAACGGATATAAAAATAGACAACACGATGACGGACAGCGGCCTGGGCATCGTGGAGTTCACCAAAATGGGGAAAGACCCGGCGGGGCGTATCATCCCCATGCCGGGGGTGACGTTCGAGCTGATCTCCGGCGCGGGGCAGGCCGTCCAGACGGCGATCACGGACAAAAACGGCTACATTGCGTTTCATGCGGTGCCTGCGGGAAATTACAAGATAAAAGAAACATCCATCTCCACGGAGATGAGGAACGCCGGATTTGAAGTGGGAACCCCGCCGCTCACGCTTGATGTGACGGTGGAGGAAAACAGAATAACGAAGGTCGTATCGCCGGGTGAAAGCTCCGTTATGAATTATTCGCCGTATGGCACACTGAACATCAAAAAGACGGATGCAAGCGGAAACCGGCTCACAGGCCCGGGCGTGACGGCGGCGGAATTCACGCTCTACGAAGCGGATCAAACAACGGTTGCGCGGGGGATGGACAGTACAAACTACAGCAGGATCGTGGTACCCAACACCGCGGCAGGGTATGTTTCCGGGCTTCTTCCGGCCGGGACGTATTATTTGAAAGAGACGAAAGCCCCAAATGGATACGAGCTCAGGGACGATTTTATAGAGGTAACGATAACGGGAAGCACGACCACGACCGCATCGGTGAAGAACAACGCGCTTGCCAAGCTGGGCGTCTTAAAATACGGCGCATGGGGCGGCGTGAATAATTATGTGGGGCTGGCGGGCGTTTCATTCCGGATTTATGATGTGGAAACGGGCGGCTCGCCGCTTACGAACGAAAAAGGCGAAGTGATCGTTCTCACCTCGGTGACGGACGCGACGGGCAAGCCTACGCTTTATGACCAGAATAACAACGACACGACGGCGATCAAGGTGCTGCCGGTGGGTTCGGCGCCAAAGACTTACTATCTGGAGGAAGTGGAAGCCCCGGACGGGTATACAAAGCTTACGGACCGGATAGCGGTAACGATGCAGCCCGGGCAAGTCACAGAAGTGAACGTCTACAACACGCCGGATTTTGGCAGGATACAGGTAGAAAAGAAAAACGAAAGGACGGGCGCGGCTATGTCCGGGGTGGAATTTACATTCTACAACGGCGACGCGACCTACAGCGAGGACGCGAACGGCAACCCGACGGCGCAGCCGGTCTACAAAACGGTGACGGACAGCGCGGGTATCGCGACTTCCATGCTGCTTGCGCCCGGGAAAAACTATTATATCGCGGAAAAAACGCCGACAGGCTTTAAACCGGCGGGCGGCGTGTATAAATCTATGCTGGCAAGCGGCGAGCTTTCGACGGCCGCGCCGGATGGAGCAACGTATCTGCCGATAACGGCCCCGGTAGCGGGCACGTCGCTCAAAGTAACCGTAAAGAATGAACCGTTGGTGGGGTTACAGTTCGTTAAAACGGAATCGACGAAAAAAAATACCAGCACGGTCACGATCAGCGGCGTAACGTTTGAGCTGTATACCAAAAACCCCGACGGGCTTTCGGCGGCGGAAAAGACGGCGGTGCGCGTGGGCAGGGGCACGACGGGCAGCGGCGGGCTGCTGACATTTGGAAACCTTGAGCCGGGCAGGAGCTACTGGTATGTGGAAGTAAGCGCGCCTGCGGGTTATTTTTACGACGCCACACCTAAAGAGGTGACGGCGCCAACGACGGCGGAAACGACGCCCAAAAAGGTGGAAGTGACAAATGACCGCGCGGCTACGCTGAAGATCAAAAAAACGGGCAAGTATAATTACGGCGACGGCAGCGGCGAGAAGGACGTTGTGCTTTCGGGCGCGACGTTTGAGGTGTTCCCCAAGCTTTCTGAAAACTGGCGGACGGATTACGCGGTTGCGGGCAGCGAGACGCGCGCCGACTACAAGGTAAAGACGACGAACGCGACGGACAATAACGGTATTGTTTTGCTTCCGAATATAAAGCCCGGGTTTGACTACTGGATATTGGAAAAGCAGGCGCCTGCGGGGTACGCAAAGGGAACGGAGGCGGTGCAGACAACTGACACGCCGCTATCGGGCGACAACGTTTCGGGCTACAACAGGGACGTTACCCACGCGACCGTAGATAATATGCCCGAAAAGGGCATTCTGAAAATAAAGAAAGTGAACGCGGCAAACAAGAATCAGGGGCTTGCCGCCACGTTCAAGCTGTACCCGGAAGACCCGGCGGGCTCCGGTTTGTACCCAACGAACGGCGCGGGTGTGGTTACGATCACCACGGCGGCGGGCACGGGAGCCGCGAGCGGCGTGGGCACGTCGCCATGGCTTGCGCCAGGAAAGTATAAGCTGGTGGAAACGGCGGTGACGGGTAATTATTCGGTCGACCCGGCGGAAAGGATCGTTACGATCAACGCGGGCGAGACGTTAGACCTTACACTGAACGCGGCGGATCATTTCTTAAACGCACCATTGGGCCGTGTAAAGATCACAAAAACGACGACATGGAAGGGCGTGGCGCAAGGCAGCGCGGACTTCACCGAAAAGCTGAGCGGCGCGGTGTTCGAGGTGTTCCCCAACCTTACGGGCAACGCGGCGGACGACCGCGCGGCGGCGGCGGGTAACGGCACCCTAAAGGGAGGGCTGACCACGGCGGCGGGCGAGGTGTATTCGCCTTACATGAAACCGGGGGACTATTGGGTGCATGAAACAGCCGCGCCCAGCGCGGATTATGTGAAGGACGACAACTACTACAGCGTGACGGTGCCGGGCAATAATGCCAACCCGGCGAACAACATAGCGGACGTGAGTGTGGACAACAAGCCGAACACGGGGCGTATCCGCATTTCAAAAGTGGAAATGGGCACAAACCTTCCGCTGAACGACGCGTATTTTGAGCTGTATGAAGTGGTGGCGGCGGGCGGCACGCTTATCGAAGTAGAGCCAGGGGTGTCTGTCCGGCTTGCACGGGTGCCGAATACGGGCAATATCGTTTCGGGAACGGAGCTTAACGCGAACGGCCAAAGGATAGCGGGGCGCGTCGTGACGATCCCGCTGAACAAGGACAAGACGTATTATTTAAGGGAGACGAGGGTGCCGGGCGGCTACCAGATGGTTAAGGAGTGGACCGGCCCGATTACCGTGACGGCCGGGAATGTCACACAGCAGGTGGTGGAGAACTTCAACCCGCAAACGGCGGAGGTCGGCAAAGTGGACAGCCACGGCAACGCCGTATCGGGCGCTTATTTCGGGTTGTTTGATAACGAGGGGGATGCGATAAGGGCAAACGAGGTCATTGCGGCAAACGCGGCGGCGATCGAGAGCGCGACAACGGACGCGCAGTTGCTCGACGAGGGTTTCTGGAATAGTTTGGGGTCGGAGTCCATGAATGTGTTGCAGGTGCAAAAATCCGCAAATGGCAGTATACAGTTTGAAAACATTGCGCCTCAAACACACTGGGTGGTAGAACTGAAAGCGGCGGCGGGGTATACGCGCAGAAGCGACATTAAAGAGCTTGTGTATGACCTGGATACGGAAACGTTTAAGCCGATCAGCTTTATAAACGACGAGTACGGATACATACAGGTATCTAAATATACCGAGCTTTCGGGTACATATTACCGCCTGGACGGCGCGACGTTCGGCATATTCAAGGCAAAGCTGAAAAACCCGGATGCTCCATCCAGTGACAATGGCGGGGATGTGAACGGCGGGGCCTGCGACTATGAGATTGACGGCACGGCCATCCACGAATTTGTGACGGGTACCGGCGCTGACCCCGGCGCGTTTGTGACGGGGCGGATCCCGTCGGGGCATTACATTGTAAAGGAAACAGCAGCGCCCGATGGGTTTACCGCGAGCGCGGACGCTTACCATGTTTATGTCGCGCCGGGTGAAATAAATATGGACTTGTATGTGCCGCAGAGCGAGGTGGGTACAAACCCGAACGGTAAAATAATCATTGAGAACACGCCGAATGTGGGCCGGTTTGAGCTTTCCAAAAAGGACGCGCACACGGGCGCGCTGATCGCGGCGACGTTCAAAATAGAGAAGAAGAATGGCGATGCGTGGGAGCCGTATACTTCCGCCGCTTACCCGGCCGGTACGTTTACTACGGCCGCGGGGCAGGTTTATCTTTCCGAGTTTATGGAGCCGGGTGAATACCGGATCATTGAAACAAATGTGGACGGAAGCTACACGCTGGATGCCGCGCCGATAGAGTTTGAGATAACGGCGGGCGTGGTGACCAGGGGTTTAGAGAAGCTGAACGTGAAGAAAGGCGGGCTTAGGTTCACAAAGGGCACGTTGTTTGGCGGAAGCGAAAAGGGCACGCTCGCGGGCGCGAAGTTTGAACTTTACGCCGTGCAGGGCGGCGACCCAGCAGGCCCGACGCTGACTGCCGGTGAGCGTACAGCTATTTTGGCGAGGCCGGCGGACGCGACGGCCACCGCGAACGCGCAGGGTGTGGTGAGCTTCACGGGGCTTAACGCGAACGAATTGAACGGGGCGGCTTACAGCAAGGATTACTGGCTGATTGAGGTAGACGCGGGTAACGCAGGGTATAACCCGGCCGGTTTCACACCGCGCAGGGTGACGATCCGCGCGAACGACACGGTGAACCTGGACACAACGGACCCGGTGGTGAATATTCCCGAATGGGGCAAGCTTAGGATACATAAGGTGGACGCAAACGCTGTGAGCACCGGCCTTGCGGGCGCGCGGTTCACGGTGCATAAGCAGGAGAGTTGCGCTGACACGGAAGTGGCGACGATCACGACGGACGCGAACGGGTACGCGCAGACCGGGCTGATCGAGCCGGGGCAGTATTGGCTGAAAGAGGTGACGACGCCTGCCGGTTATACCACGGTCGCCGCGAATAGCATCTATGGCCCGTATACAGTGGAAGCGAACAAATATAACGACCCCGCTGCTAATGTGATCGGCAATATTAAGCAGCAAAAGATCGTGGTGACAAAAGTTTCGGACGCCGCTGGAAAACCGGCGGTGGCGGGCGTTACGTTTGACCTGTACAAGGGCGATCCTTCGTCGGGCGGCACCAAGGTGGCAACCTTAACGACAGGATCGGACGGCAAGGTAACATTTGAAAACCTGCTGCCCAACACGGATTACTGGCTTGTGGAAACAGCCGCGCCCGATACGATTGTGCTGAACACGACGCCCGTGAAAGTGAGCACAAACAACACGGGGACGGTTACAAAGACGATTGAGAACACGCGCAAGGGAAAGATCGCGGTGTCGAAGGTCGCGCGTTATTTCGACGCGGCCACGGGCGGCTATTTAGACCAGGCGCTCTCCGATATTTTCTTTGATATCCACAAAACGACGGGGAACAACGGCTCCGTTGGCAGTTTTGTGGAGAAGATCGGTACGTCGGACGGCTACGCGGTTTCCGGCTGGCTGGCCCCGGGCTGGTATGTGCTTACGGAGCAGCCCGACTCGCCGGGGCTGGGCGATACTTACGAAGCCAGTACCCAAAACTATTATGTGGAACTGACGAGCGGGGAAACGGACACAACGCTTTCGGAAAACCCGGTCGTAAACGACGCTAAAAAAGGCCGTTTCAGGGTAGAGAAATTCGCGCAGACGGGCGGGCAGAAGACTATGCTCCCCAACGCCGAATTCGCGCTCTTTATGAAGAATAAGAGCACCGGGCTGTATGAGCCGGTGCAAATTGGCACAACGAATATTTTCCGCACCGAGGCGGACGGCACGTATCTTTCCGGGCCGCTTGCGCAGGGCGACTATATGTTTAAAGAAACGAGCGCGCCTGTTTTAAAAGACGGTGCGGGTAAGATAATCGCCGAGTATACGCTGGACGAGCAGGCGGAATATACGTTTACGATAAAGAACAATGAAGTTGTGACGCTAAGCGTGGAAAACTTCGCAAAGGCCTCGCTGCTTTTAACGAAGAAGGCGGACAGCTTAAACGGCAGCGTGAATTTGAACGGCGCGGTGTTCCAGCTCTACGATAAAAACACGAACCAGCCTGTGGGCGCGCGGATGGTGACGGGCACGGACGGCGTGGCCACGGGAGACGGTACGATTTTGTGGACGGGGCTGGACGCGGGTAAGTATTATGTACGCGAGGTCACGGCGCCGGAAGGTTACCAGGCAAACGTGCAGACGATTGATATTGACGTCAGCCGGTTGGGCGCGCCGTATCAATACACGATAACGGCGAGCAACACTTCGGTAAAGGGGCGTATACTCATTCAGAAGACGGACGCCGACACGGAAGCGCCGCTTGCGGGCGCGCGGTTTGAGGTGTATCAGGATATCGGCGGAGCGCCCGCGCAAAACCCGGTGAACGGGGTGAGCTTTACGTCGGACGCGACCGGGTTTGCGCTTTCCCCGCTGGTAGACGCGGCGGCGGGCGGCACGGACTACTGGGTGAAGGAGACGAGGGCGCCCAGCGGCTATATACTGGATGAAAATTTGCAGCCCATTTGGCAGAAGGTACGCGTTTACCCGCTGCATACCCCGGCTGCGCCCGCAACGGGCGAAACGGGCAGGAACTACCTTGCGTTTAAAAACACGAAGCCGGAGAGCCTGGACGGGTTCGCGAGCGAAATTGTAAAGACGGTAAAACGGACGGGCGGCGCGGTTGACCCGGCCAGCCCCTACAGCATCGATACGGATAAATTTGAACACGGGCTGATGCAGGGCGACGTGCGGCTTACGTTTGGCCTGCAAGGCTACGCGAAAGGCAAAAACCCGCTTCCCTACAAGACGTTCTCCGTTACGGATATGCGGGTGGGTATGCAATATAAGGAAACCTCGGGCGACTACGTCGCGCAGCCCATCGCCGCCGGTGATTATTCGGTCGATAAGGTGAAGCTCTTTGCCGCGACGAATAAGGATGGAAGCCCGGTCGGCGCGACGGTGCAATACCAGACATACGCGCAGCTTGGAACGAACCAGTGGTCGTCGTTTGCCGCCGGTTCGGTGGAAAACCTGCAAAACCTGCCGGTCACGGGTGTGCTCGGCTATGAGACAGTGGACCTGCAAAACCTGCCGAACGGCGATATCGCGATGGCGGTGCGCGTGAACTACAGGAACATGGGCACCGGGTTCACAGCGTATGGCATCGACATGGACGTTACATTTAAACAGCGGGAAGGCGGCGCGCTCGTCCATGAGATACAGCGGCTCAATAATTACGGCAGTATCAGCTACAGCTATGAGCTTTTTGACAGCACGGGCGCGGACCCCGCCGTGATTACGGTGCCGTCTATTTCGAGCAACGAAGCCTACGCGTTCCTGCCTACGCAGGACGTAGTGAAGACGGTGGTGGAAGTGACGAACAAGATCACAAAACCGACGGAAAACCATGTCTTCTATCCGGGCCGGGATATGGGTATCACGACGACGGTGTCAAACAAATCGGCGACAATACCGTATAACGCGCCGGAGGTTGCGATTGACCTGCCCGCGTGGACGATCTTGAAAAACGCGACAAACCCGGACGCGGTGATCGTGACACTGCGCGACAAAGATACAGGCACAAACAGGGATTTGGTGCAGGGAACGGATTATTTCGTGCGGATGGACGAGTATGTGCAGGCGACGACCTATGAGGCGGGCATTTTGAAGCCGATTTTTGAGGCCGACGGGGTAACGCCTGTGATGGTACGGCGCATGAGCTTCGTCTTCCCGGATATCGTGCTTGACCCGGACGACAGTATATTGTTCTTATATGAAGCGACGGTGAGCGCGAGGCTGCCTTATTACGTGGAATCGCTGACGAGCAACGCGTACGCGAGCAGCGGCTATAAGCTGCCCGTCACAGTGGAAAACCCGCTCGGCGTGTCGTACCGCGAGGCGCCCGGTATGGGCAGTATGCGGACGGATACGGACCTTGACGCGGTGATGGACGGGCTATTTACACAGGCGAACAAAGACAAGCCGGGCGAGAATATGTATATCCATGCGTATGACCAGGCGACGGTCGGCGTTTCGAATGACCTTTCCGTGCGAAAGGAAGTAAAAGGGCCGCAGGACGCGGACTTTAAGGATCCGGGAGACGCGGCGTATGTGCTGCCCGGGGCGGAATATGAGTATAGGCTGACGATCACAAATAACAGCAACATTGAAGTGGAAAAACTGCGCTTTGTGGATATCCTGCCCTTCCTGGGCGACACGTATGTGGTGCGGAACCCGCAAAACGACAGCTTAAACGCGCGGAAGACAGAGCTCCCCGCACGCCCGACCGTGGTGGATGTTGTGCCGGATACCACAAACGGCGCCGCTGCCAGTGTGTATTATTATGAAGACGCGACGGGAACAAGATGGACGGTAGAGGGGCGCAGGCAGTATACGCCTATGACAGACCTGCCCATGCTCTATTTGCAGGATACAGGCGAATGGGCAAGCAACGGGTGGATTGGCAAGGGCAGCGAAACCAATATTGACGATGTTACGGCCGTCGGGATAGACGTCGTGTTCAGTGACGGCGCGTACCTCGCGGCAAACGGCGGAACTTACAGCGTTGTGCTTAAAATGAAGGCCCCCGGCTTTAGCGCGGGCGAAGTGATGGAATATTACAACAAAATGCTTTCAAACTCGGCGGGGGTATCGATATTGCAGACGGGCGGCGCGGATGACGTGAACTTCCCGACGCCTATAGAGAACAACGAAGTGATCAGCTATATGAGCCTTCCTACGGGAACGATAGGTAATTATGTATTCTGGGATAAAGACAACGACGGCTTGCAGACACAGGACGCGTCCGTGAACAAGGCGGACCCGGACAACGCGGTGGAAAACCCGCTCGGCGGCGTGGGCGTGACGCTGTACCAGTATAAGTACACAGCGGGGCAGTCGGGCTTTGAGACGACGGAATACAAAACGCAGACGGATTCAAACGGGTATTACGAGTTTACCGGCCTGTCGTGCAACCTAGTGACGAACCCTGAGTATGAAGGGTCGGAGAATCCGGAGCATTATGTGGGCGGCGTTTACTACAGGTATGAGCTGCTGTTTGAGCAGCCGTCGGTGGGTGAAAACCTGCTGGGGCCGACCCATATGAAGATCGGGGGCGACCCCTCGACCGATTCGGACGTCGATCTGAATTACCGGATCGGGAATATATTGCTGCGCCTGACCGAGAAAGACGGCGTACTCGTCGGCGAGGCCAATAATACATTGGACGCGGGCTTTACGAGGACGGCGGCGCTGGGCGACAGGGTATGGTTTGACACGAATAAAAACGGCATACAGGATGAAGACGAAGCGGGCGTGAACGGCGTGACGGTAAACCTGTACCGCGTGATTTCCGGCACGGTGGAAGATAAGGTGTACCGGACGGCGGAGACAGCGGCGGGCAAAGATGAAGCCGGGCGTGACGCGGATGGGTTATACCTCTTCAGCGACCTGGTGCCGGGCGAATATGTGATTGAGTTTGACATCGCAGGGCTGACAAAAGAAGATGGCTACACATACCAATATATGTTCACGAACCCCTTACAAGGCGTGACCGGGGAAGATGATTCGGACGCGGTAAAGGGCAACCCGCCCGTTCATGCGGACGACAGGATCAGGCGGACGCGCACCATCACGCTGCCTGCGCAGAAGACAGACAGGACATGGGACGCCGGGCTTACGACATACAGCGCGGTGGGCGGCAATGTGTTTGACGACGTGAACTACAGTCACACGCAGGATATTGGCATACCGCTTGAGGGAACGCAGGTAATACTGTACCGGTATGACGACAGCGGCGCGCCGGTGGAGGTGGCGAGGCAAACGGTGGACGCGAGCGGCGCGTACCTGTTCGACTTCCTTTCCGGCGGCGATTACGCGGTGTACTTCAAGTTCCCCGAAGGGTATGAGGCGGTGAATTACAGCGGCGCTTATATCCCGGAGCATGTCGGTTCGGAAGTCGGGTTCAATTTTGAC
>DOMW01000251.1:21025-25387 GCA_003510345.1 Clostridiales bacterium
CAGCCTTATTGGGACGCCGGGGCGTTCCGCTATGGCGCGCTGGGCGATGCTGTGTGGTTTGACGCCAACAAGAACGGTTTGCAGGATGAGGGCGAGAAGCCCGCGGAAGGCGTCCGGGTGACGTTGCAGCGCCGTTATGGGCCGGATGGCATATGGGAATTCTACAGGGAAACCGTAACGGACGCGCGCGGCGCATACCTGTTTGACCAGCTTGAAAGCGGGCTGGACGCGAACTGGCAGTACAGGGTTGTCTTCCTGCCGGAGGACGGGTATGAAATGACAAAAGTGATGACAGGCGCAAACGGCGCGGTCGATTCAGACGCTACGCACGCGCTGATCGACGGATGGGGGTACCCCACAAACGCGGTCTTGTTGGAATATGGGCAGCGGGATATGTCGTGGGATGCCGGTTTAGTGAACGTGACGGCGGCGATCGGAGACTTGATTTGGTTTGACAACAACAGGAACGGCGTGCAGGACAGGGATACGGAAGCGGGTGTGGACGGCGTGCTGGTCGTGCTGGAATACGCGGCGGACAACACGGCGGAAGACCCGGCGGAATGGGGTTGGAGAGAGATCGCCTATGAGGTCACGTCAAACGGCGGGCACTACGATTTCCTCGACTTGAAGAAAGGCTACTACAGGCTTAACTTCTATCTGCCGCAGACGTACGAGGTTACGATGCTTGAGTCGGAGGAAGCGATTGAGGCAGTGGGCGAGTCCATGGCTTACAAGTTTGATTCGGATGCCATTCCGGTTGAGGAAAAGACGGTGTTTACGGACGGGCATGCGGTGCAGCCGGCAAGCGGCGGCATCGCGGCTGGTGTGATGGCCGAAGGCATCGCCAATTTCAGCGCCGCGGAGACCGGTATTACGATAGACCCGCAAGACTGGGCGAAAGTGAATTACCCGGACGGATACCGGCATCTAACGCGCATGGTGGAGCTGCAGGAGGAGAAGTCGGACTGGAGCTGGGACGCGGGCATATATCAGCCGCGCGATGCGGGCACGTCGTATGAATACCGTGAAGGCGAAGTCATTACGCGGACTTATGGCGACGGCACCGGCGTAAACGGCATGAGCAGCCGGGGCGATGTGCGCACGGGAGATGAAAGCGTGCTTTGGCTATGGATCGCGCTTGCGGCCGGTGCCGGTGTGGTAATCGCGCTAACACTGCGCGCGCGGCGGCGGGCATATGGCAGGCGGCATTAACGCTGCTACGGATTTCTGGCTAATATGCTCTAACAAGATGCTCTAAGTTTGATGATAGTTGGCATGTGGCAGGGTTGTGCAATATTTTTCACAAAAATGTGAAAAAAACCCGCCGTGTGATTGAGATATCATCAGCTTGAAATCAGTCTAAGAATATATATGGTATCATTAGATTAGGTAATGGGGTAAAAAGGATGCTAGGTGAACAGGCTAAGTACCGCAACGGCTACATGGTGACGGACGTATACATTGATCAGGCGGGCGGCCGGGGAAACGACATAAAGGGTTACCTCATTCACAGGGCGGAAAACCGCGCGTGGCAGTTTCTAAGTCTGGTAGACATGATGAAGCGGTATGAAGAGCTGTTCGACGCAAATGGTTACCCGCAGGCGACCCATAAGATAAGGAAGATGGGCGGCGAAGGAGACGTGTTGAAAAAGCCGGAAGCCGGCCTGCTAAAGGCCGAGGTGGACGCGGATGAACTCAAGGATAAGACGCCGACGTTTGTGGTGACGGTGCAATACCGGCAGAATGCTTCCTGGCAGGGAACGGTGAAATGGCTGGAAGGTGAAAAGGAAGCACGGTTCGAAAGCGCTTTGGAATTTATCAAGTTAGTGGACAGCTTAGCGCAAAAAGAAGGGGAAACAGGCTGGAAGTAGCGGGAAAAAGGACGACAAGAGGGGCTCCGGCGCATACGCCCGGTAAAGACTTGTGAAAAGGGATGAGAACAATGAAGAAAGCATGTAGAATTACAATGATTGCGGTACTGGCAGTAGCACTTATCTTCGGCAGTGCTTCCATTGCTTTCGCGGCGGAGGGTACGGAAGTTTCCGTGGCAAACGAAGGCCTAATGCAGGTGCTCTTTAGCGCACGCGAGCCTTCGGGAGAGATTATTTCGGAGCAGCCCTTTAAAGTGAAAAACCCCAATGGTGTTCCTGTCACATGTGAATATGGCGTGATAACGAATAACCAATACATGAAAATTGGGAACGTTGCGGTGGGGGCGAATGCCGAACAGGTGGTCACGATCAGCGATCCGGGCCTTGTCGGCATCACGGCGTATGTGGGTATTGTAGACGCGGCGGGGCAGATGACGATGAACCCGTATACGATCACGGGCAGCAAGTCATACTGGCTGTATGTGAAGCACATAGACCAGAAAACAGGCAAGGTTCTTTTGGTGGAAGATAATATGTATTTCGCGAATGAAAGCATTTACGCCAAAGGAACGGCTGTTTCCAGCAAGGACTCCATTGTTGTCGGCAGCGAAGTGTACTTGCCGGTGGCGGCGGAGACGCGCAGGCATTTCTTTAACGGAAACGCGTCGCTTGCCGAGCGCACGATGATATTTGAATACGCGAAGGATGTAAAAGAAGACTACAATGTGACGGTTGCGTATATGAACGGCAACGCGGTGATCAAGAAGGAAACGGTCACCGTGCCCGCGCCGAACGGGCAGGTAAGCTTGTTCCCGACGGAAACCTCGTTTACGCTGGACGGCAGGGATTACACGTTGCAGGCCGGTCAGGCGGCGCAGACGCACAGGTATGGCGACGTGGTAAGAGAATATACTTTCTTCTACGACGTATCGGCTGAGGCGCCCAAAACGGCTTACTATATCTCTGTGAGGTATAAGGATGTAGCAACGGGCGCGATCATCGCGAAGAAGAACGTGAGTGTCGCCGTGGGCAAGACAGTGTCGGTAGACCTGCCTGAACAGTACGCGGCAGGCAATGGAAAAACGTATGCGAAAGCATCGGCGGAAGCTTCTTTCACACATGCCCACAAGGATTATTACAAAGGAACGACCTATGATTTCCTTTACAGGGAAGTGAAGACAGCGCAGGAGCCGTATAATATCAAGATCGTTTATGCGGACGCGGGCACGGGCAGTACGCTCAATTCCATTACAAAATACATAGAGAAAAACGGCTCGGCGACGGAGGAAATTCCCTCTACGCTGACGGTGAACGGCGCGGTATATTATCTGGCTTCCGGGCAGGCAACGAAGATCACGCACAACTTTACAGACGCGGCGCGTGAATACAAGGTCTATTATAATAGGAAGGGCGCGGAGGAAGTGAAGCCGTATTCGATTACGGTAAGGCTGCGCAATAATGATACAAATGCTGTGATTGACACGCTGAAAGGGGATGTGACGATCCAAAACGGCGCGGCGGTCGTTATCCCGCAGGAGACGCTGACGCTTCGCGGTGTGCGGTATCAAGTATCGAAGTCCAGCATTAAGAGTGACGGCGGCGCGGAAGATAACGGGCTTCTTGAGCGGCAGGCTAATGGGTCGCTTGTGTTGCGGCACCAGTTCAGCGACACGAGAAGAACATATGACATTTTCTTCAATGAACTCGGGAAGGCAAATCCGTCGGATCCGGATGATACGATTCAGGTTGTGGTGGGCGAGACAACCTACATTGACCAATACCTGGGTGGTGACGGTGTGGAAGTGATCGACGGTGACGAAGCCGTTGTTGAGGCAGATGAAGAAGAACCGCAGGTTCCCGATGAGGAAGAACAGGATCTGTTAGATATCGACGAGAACGAGACGCCGGGTGATGGGTTGGCAGACGAAGAGCAACCGGAAGAATTATTACAGATCGATGAGAACGAGACGCCTGGTGCGGCGTCGCCTTTCAGGAATGAGGACGGTTCGCTGAAATGGGGCTGGATCATACTGGATGCAGCGTTGCTGGGTATCGCGGCGGCATTGATTATCATACTGGCTAAAAAGAACAGCGAAAAGAAAAGGCAGAATGAAGCGGCGCATTAATGCGCAAGGCGACTAAGCCTGTTGTACTAAGGAAGAATAAAATGGCTATGTGTTATACTGCATAGCCATTTTTTGTATGTTTTGGCGTGAGATAGCCCCCGGTAATCTAATGCGGGTTTGTGGATTTTCGGGCAATTTTTATTGGCCAACGAAGCGAGGGTTGCGCGAAAGTCTTGTTTTCGCATAACCCTCGCAAGGCCAGCCATCAAAGGGTATAATACCCCGCCCATAGGGGGCGAAACGCGCGCATTTCAGCGCGGGGTGCAGGGCTTGCCCTGCGGTATAATACCATTTATTCGTAGCAGTTCAACATGGTTTGTCTATGCCCCGGTTAGGGAGACGGGATTTGAACTCGCCCCTGTGCT
>DOMW01000192.1:0-1067 GCA_003510345.1 Clostridiales bacterium
CAACGCCTCATCAAACTTCCGCCGGGCATGCGCCCAGCAACCGACAATGACAATGTCATCCGGCAGGCCGTGGTACCCGTCATAGCCGTCCGTATGTAAATATCCGCTGAACTCCTTCAGAAACTCTTTTGGCCGTTTTGATTTCCGGTCAGGCTGATAGTCATAATATACTATCGGATGATACGCGCAGCCGCCCTTTATCACGGGCTCGTCAGTTGGCGCTTTGTTGATTGGTACGCCGTCCTCGTCCCGCTCGCAGTCGCGGCAGGCATAGACCTTGCGTATGTGTTCCTGTATCTTCACCTTTGCCGGGATGATTACAAGCTCGCGCCGCTTCTCCCGGCCCATGACGTGCATATCGCCGCCGCACTGCGGACATATCCGCTTATCCGGCAGTAAGTCGTGCTCCACTATCTCAACCGGCAGATTTTCCGGCAGGCCCTCATTTTCTGTCTGGGAAGAAGCGGTTTTCATGAATCAATTATATCACGAAAACCGCTTTATATCCAGCTTTTTGGATATTTTGCCGCTTGAATTATCCGCCGCTCAGTTACCTCGTTGCGCTTGAGTTTCAGTTCTACCCTGGTTCCTCCCAGCAGTATGTTCAGGTCTTCAGGGCTAAATGCCATCGTTACTTCATCGCCTGCCGCCGGCCAGCGGAAATGTCCTTTCTCCAACCACTTGAAATGTAGCCAGAATCCGTCGCCATCCCATTCCAGTATCTTTACGCGGTCACGATTCCGATTGCAAAACACAAACAGCGCTCCATCAAACGGATTCAGTTTAAAGCTCCCCTCTACTATCGCGGCCAATCCATTGATATTCTTTCGCATATCCGTCTTCCCGCATGCCAGATACACGCGTTTCCCGGCTATGTTAATCATAACTGTTTAACCGCCATTAGCAGCGCCGACAGCTTCTCCACGGGATATCCGCCGTTCGCCGTTATTTGGATGCCGCCAGCTTCTATGCGTATCTGTCCGGATTGGGGCGGTTCCGTAACCGCATCTTGTCCGGGCGTTTCCAGCAGTTTTACTTCCGTGAATCCCGGAGTTTCAAGTTGCTCA
>DOMW01000192.1:1113-3484 GCA_003510345.1 Clostridiales bacterium
TCACCTCTCGCTGATTATTTTACATCAGTTTTAGGTGTTTTGACTCTCCTCTTTTTTTATACCACTCCAATGCAGGGGAGTTCACAACCAGGCGCGTTTCTTTATAGAATTTTAAGAAAGTATTCGCAAAATAAAAAGAAATGCGGCGTATGCTGTGTCATGGTCAAAAAAAATCTGGAAGGGATAATAAAAAATGGAAATTGAATTTGATCATGTCACCAAACGCTTTGGGGCAAAGGCGGCGGTGGAGGATTTTTCCGCCAGCCTGCCCGCAGGCGTGCATGGGCTGCTTGGCCCGAATGGCGCGGGTAAAACGACATTGATGCGCCTGATGGCGGGTATCCTGCTGGAAAGCGGCGGACGGATATTGTTTGACGGGCAGCCTATCCGTGCGCTGGGGCAGGCCTACCGCGCAAAGCTCGGGTATCTGCCGCAGCAACTGGGGTATTACCCGTCTTTTACCGCGCTCGATTTTCTATTGTATCTGGCGGCTGTAAAGGGGCTGCCCCGGCAGGACGCGCGCGCCGAGGCGGAGGAATTGCTTCACATGGTGCGCCTTTCCGGCGAAGCGAACCGCAAGATCAAAACATTCTCGGGCGGCATGAAGCAACGGCTGGGTGTGGCGCAGGCTATGCAGGGCAAGCCCGCCATACTGATACTGGACGAGCCGACCGCCGGGCTTGACCCGAAAGAGCGTATCTTTTTCCGTAATATGCTGGCCGACTATGCCCGTGACAAGCTGGTGCTGCTGTCCACGCACATCGTCGCCGATATTGAAAGCATCGCGGGCAATGTGGTGGTGATCAAAAAAGGCAAGCTGCTTCTCTCGGGTGCGCCCGAACAGATATTACAGGCGGTACAGGGCAAGGTGTGGGAATGCACCCTGCCGCTTCGCGAGGCGGAACAGCTTAGCGCGGCCTGCCCGGTTACCAGCTTCCGCTACCAGGGGGAGGACGCGTTTGTACGGTTTGTGGCGGACAGCCCGCCCGCCGCGGGCGCGAAATCCGTGCCGCCCGGGCTGGAAGACCTGTACCTGTATTACTTCGCGGACGAGGGGGTGGATAACAATGAAACCATTGCTTAGCTATGAACTGAAAAAAATACTGAAGCGCCCGTTTACGCTTGTTGTGTGTTTCGCCTGCATAGGCATTTGCGTGCTTATAGGCATAAGCAGCGCGATGGAACAGATGGCGTACGCGTGGGGGCCGGATGTATACGGCAGTTACGAGGCCATCCCGGAGAATGAGCTTGCGCGCGCGCAAAATACCTTCGGGCTGGTTGGCCCGGCGGACGGCGCGCTGGTATTCCACGGGCCAGACGCTATCCGCATAGACAAGGAAAACACCAAACCGTTTGAAGGTGTGTGGGATAGCGAGCGGCTCGCGGCGATGGCGTCGGAATATTTGGCGTATAAAAACGACCCTTCGCTCTACACGGATGAACTGGACATGGACGCTATAATAATGCGGGAATGGACGCTGGGCGAGGAGATGGACGGCCAGTCTGCCGCGCAGTACAGCGCCGAAAACCCCATATACAAGATGAAGCCGGAATTTGAGTACGGTAAATGGCAGGAATGGCAGACAGTCGAGTATCTGCTGGATGATATTGTGCTCAACGCGGATGGCGACGCCAAGAGTTTTGAGGAAGCATTCCCGCTGGTGGAAGAGCCCGCCGTATATGAATATCATCAAGGGCCGCTTACGGCGACGCAGGCGCAGGGTATTTTTGTGGGTATGCTGGCGCTGCTCATGCTCGTGGCGGGGCTATCGCCCGTTTTCAGCGACGAGGTGGCGTGCCGCACGGAACCCATGCTGCTTGCCGCGAAATACGGGCGCGATAAACTGGTGCGGGCAAAGCTGCTCTCCGGGCTGCTGTTCGCGCTCGGCGCGCTTGCCGTTCTAACCTTGATCAATGTACTGCTTTGCGGCGCGTTCTACGGCTTTGGCGGCTACAATATGCCCGTGCAGCTTGAACCGGTCAATTATAGCGTTCCATTTGCTTTTACCTATGGCGAGTATATGCTTGCCCTAATCGGAATGCAGGCGCTGGGGCTTACCGCGATGGCGGCGCTCGTACTGCTGCTTTCCACGCTGTTCCGCTCGGCGATCCCCGTAATATTCACGACCGGCGTGTTCTCATTTGTTGTGATGCTGCTTTCAAACGCGGAGGCGGCGGTACCCGTCTACATAAGCCAAACACTGCCGCCCGGCGCGGCGATGCCCACGGCGCTCCTGTATGAGGGGCTCACGCCCGGATGGGGGGCGCTGGCGGTTCCGCAGTGGGCGCTTGCGGTACTTATCAGCGCCGCGGCGCTTGTGCTGTCCATTCTGGCGGTTTTGCGGAAATACCGGCGGGTGAGCCGGGTGTA
>DOMW01000192.1:3542-6281 GCA_003510345.1 Clostridiales bacterium
AGAAAAACCTAAAAACGGCTTTTCTATGCAGCCTGCGGCTGCGCAAACCGGCTTGCCGGCCTGCATGGAATGAGATATTGAACGGCCTTCCCATCACACTACGCCAAAAGGCGCGGTGTGACTCGCCCGGCCACTGAACCCGGAAGCATTTCTTCGAAGCCTAGTGGCCAGACGAAATTTAAAACGCAGGCGTTTTACATTGGAAATGGTATAACTTTATTCTATCCCGGCGCCGTTTATGCTATACTGGGTACAGTAAAGAAACAGGAACGGGGTAGTTGCATGAATATTGTTGTACTGGCGGGCGGCCTCAGCGCGGAGCGCGAAGTTTCCCTTTCTTCCGGCTCTATGGTGTGCGCGGCGTTAAACCGCTCGGGGCACAGCGCCGTGTTGGTGGATGTGTTTTTCGGCCCGGGCGAATTGAAAGACGCAAGGGATTTTTTCTCCGCCCCGGGCAATGAGGAACAGTTTAACATAGACGAGCACGCCCCCGACCTTTTAAAAGTGCGGGCTATGCGGGGGGACAGCGGGCTCGGCACGGTCGGCAAAAATGTAATAGAAATCTGCCGCGCGGCGGATATCGTCTACATGGGCCTGCACGGGGAAGACGGTGAAAACGGCAGGATGCAGGCGTTTTTTGATGTGTTGGGCATCAAATACACGGGCAGCGGCTATTTAGGGAGCGCGCTCGCCATGAACAAAGCGGTCACGAGGCGGATACTGGCAGGGACGGGCGTTCCCATGCCGGGTGGCGTGGCCCTTTTAAAAGGGCAAGACAGGCAGCCCGCTTACGACGTCGGGGTTCCGTGCATCGTAAAACCATGCAGCGGCGGCTCGAGCATCGGCATTACGATCGCGCACAACCGGGAAGAAACAGACCGCGCCCTTGACGAAGCGTTTTCGTATGAGGATGAAGTGCTGGTGGAGGAATATATCGCGGGCCGGGAATTTTCAGTGGGCGTGCTGGGAGATACCGTGCTGCCCCCGATCGAAATTATCCCCAAAGAAGGGTTTTACGACTACGCGCATAAATACCAGCCCGGTTTTACCGAAGAAATCTGCCCGGCAGATATTGACGGGCAAGTGGAAGCGCGCATGAAAACCCTCGCGAAAAGAGCGTTTGACGAGCTGCGTATGCAGGTTTATGGCAGGGGGGATTTCATAATGACGCCGCAGGGTAGCCTGTATTTTCTTGAAATGAACACGCTTCCCGGCATGACGCCGCTAAGCCTCCTCCCACAGGAGGCGCGGGCCGCCGGTATTTCCTACGAAGAACTGTGCGGGCGCGTCATAGCGCTTTCGCTGCAAAAGTACGAATGAAGGAATTGACAGTAAAACAAATCGTGCAGGCGGCGGGCGGCAAATACCACGGGCCGCGGGAAGCGCTAAAGCGGGCAGTTCCCGGCATTGTGATAGACAGCCGCGCTGTTAAGCCCGGTTTTCTCTACGTTCCCATAAAGGGGGAGCGGTTTGACGGGCACGGGTTTATCCCCGCCGCGTATGAAAACGGCGCGCTTTGCTGCATTTCCGAGCGGCCGCTTCATGCGGGTAAACCTTACATCCATGTGCCGGATTCCCTGCGGGCGTTTCAGGATATCGCCGCATATTACAAAAGCCTGCTGCCCGTGAAAACGATCGGCATTACAGGCAGCGCGGGCAAAACGACGACAAAGGAAATGATCGCCGCCGTGCTCTCGCAGCGGTTTTCCGTGCTTAAGACCGAGGGGAACTTTAACAACCAGACAGGCGTGCCGCTCACGCTGCTGCGCCTAACAGAGCGCCATGAGATCGCCGTGGTGGAGATGGGCACAAACCATTTTGGTGAGATACGCGCCCTCTCTAAAATCGCGCGGCCAAACGACTGCTTTTTGACGAATATCGGTACGGCGCACATCGAGCATCTCGGCTCTAAGGAAGGCATTCTGAAAGCGAAATGCGAGATGCTGGAATATATGGATCAAAACGGCAGGGTGTTTTATAACGGGGACGACGAATATCTGCGCGTGCTCAAAGATTGCGGCAGAAAAACTGTCAGCTACGGCCTTTCCGCGGGCAACGATTTTTATGCTAAGGAGATCCGGCCAAAGGGGCTTTTGGGCACAGATTTTACCATTTGCCACGCGGGCTGTGAATGTACCGTTCATATCTCGGCGCCCGGTGAATATATGGTTCAAAATGCGCTGGCTGCGTTTGCCGCAGGTGTTTGCTACGGCATGACCGAAGAGGAAATCAAAGCGGGGCTCGCTTCCTTCGCCCCGGTGGGCGACCGTATGCGTACCATAGAAGCCAACGGCGTCACCGTACTTTCCGACGTGTACAACGCCAACCCGGATTCTGTGCGCGCCGCGCTCGCCGTACTTGCCCTAGCGCGCGGGCGTAAAGTGTGTGTTTTAGGCGATATGCTGGAGCTGGGGCGGCAAGCGGAAACGCTGCATTTTGAAACGGGGCTGGCGGCGGCGCAATGCGCGGATATCGTTTTATGCGTGGGCGCGCTTGCGCGGCATATCGCGGCGGGCGCGGGCGCAAAGGCACAGTGGTTTGAGACGCAGCAAGAGCTGATAACCGCCCTGCCTGGCATGACCCAAAGCGGCGACACCGTGCTGGTGAAGGGTTCAAGGGGCATGAAGCTGGAAGAAACGGTAGCGGCGCTGACCGGGAGGTAAGCGCTGATCAAATCGTGGTCAGATTTGCGCGATTATTTTTTTCAAGATTGGTATTTTTAGGTTCCGCTGCTAGCAG
>DOMW01000192.1:6290-15988 GCA_003510345.1 Clostridiales bacterium
ATTTGATCAGTGGTTACCTAAGGAGCAAAATTGATGGCAAAACCACTCGAACAAATGACAAATGAAGAACTGTGGCAGCTTTTCCCCATCGTGCTGCGCGAACACGACCCCACGTGGGCGGAACTGTTTTCGCGGGAGCGGGGGCTTCTTGCGCAGGCAGTAGGGGCGGAAAACATCGCGGCGGTTTCGCATATCGGCAGCACGGCTGTACCCGGGCTTATTGCAAAGCCTACCATCGATATCTTACTGGAGATTACAGACGGCGCGGATACACAAAAGCTTAAAACCGATATGGTGGGCGCGGGCTACCTGTTTTCCCCGCAGCCGGAAAAACCCGCGCCGCACATGATGTTTTTAAAGGGCTACACACCGGCGGGCTTTGCCGGACAGGCGTTCCATGTGCATGTGCGCTATGCAGGCGACTGGGATGAGAAAATCTTTTGCGCGTACCTGCAAACGCACGCACAGGCGGCGCGGGAATACGGCCTGCTCAAGCGGCGGCTGCAAAAAGAATTCGAACATGACCGGGACGGATACACGCGGGAAAAGACGGATTTTATTCGCGGCATTTTGAAACAGGCCGGGCGGTGATAATCAGATTTAAAGGAGGATAAACGGGTGGCTGCTATCAAACAAATAAAATGCGGCATGGTGAATTGTTTTATCATTGCGGGAGAGCGCGGCAGTGTGCTGGTAGACACCGCTGTGGTGCGCTACCGCGACATGCTCTTGCAAACGGCGAAGCGGGAAAACGTGAAACTGATCTTCCACACGCACGGGCATGTGGACCATATAGGCAATACGGCCACGCTTATGGAGCAGCTTTCCGTTCCATGCGCCATGCACGAAGCGGACGCGGAGACAGTCAAAAACCCAAAAGCGTGGGTGTATCACGCGAACACCTTTCTGGGGAAGATGATCGTTGCAAGCACCGCAAGCAGCAAAATGTACCACGCGCCGCAGTTTAGCGTCGAGCGGTTTTTCGAAGGCGGTGAAACGCTGGAGGAATTCGGCATGGACGCAAAGGTCGTCGCGCTGCCGGGGCACACGCGTGGTTCGCTTGGCATTCTCGTGGATGGGAAAGATTTTATTGTGGGCGACGCCATGTTCAACGTGCTGAAACCCACCCCCGCCCGCCTGTATGAGGAGCTTTCGCCGATGATGGAAAGTGTGGATGAAATCAAAAACAGCGGGTGCGAAACGATCTACCCCGGCCACGGCAAGCCTTTTTCGGCAAAGGAATATTTCCGGTCTGCCATATCGGGCTAGAGGGGAGCGCGCTTTGATACAGCTAAGCGGGCTGAAACTGCCCATCGGTTTTTCGCGGCGTGACCTTACGCGCGCGGTATGCGGCGCCCTGCATATTGAAGAAGGGCAAATCACCTCCCTGCGCATTCTGCGGCAGGCGGTGGACGCGCGCAAAAAAAGCGACGTACACTATGCCATAAGCGTGGCCGTCTCTATAGAAAACGGAATAAACCTGCCGCAAAGCAGCGTTGTGCGGGAATATGCGCCGACGGCATACGATTTCCCGTACCGGGGGATAAAAACCGGCCTTCGCCCGGTGATTGCGGGCAGCGGCCCGGCGGGTATCTTTTGCGCGTTGTGCCTTGCCATGGCGGGCATGAAGCCGCTTCTTTTAGAGCGCGGGCGCGATGTGCGGCGGCGGGCGGCGGATGTCGCGCGTTTTTTTGATACGGGCGCACTCGACACCATGTCGAATATCCAGTTTGGCGAGGGTGGCGCGGGCACGTTTTCGGACGGCAAACTTTCCACCGGGATCAAAGAGATCCGCCGACAGTTTGTGCTGGAGCAATATGTGGCGGCGGGTGCGCCGGAAGATATACTGTACTTCGGCAAGCCGCATATCGGCACGGACAGGCTGCGCGGCGTAACGGAAAATTTGCGGTCGCGCCTCCTTGCGTTGGGCGGGGAGATTCGGTTTGAATCGTGTCTCACAGATATTGAGGTAGCGGCAGGGAAACTCCGCTCCGTCACCGTGAATGGGGCGGAGAAGATCCCGGCGGACACACTGGTTCTTGCTACCGGCCACAGCGCGCGGGATACGTTTACCCTGCTGCACCAAAAAGGCGTGCCCCTCGTTGCCAAGAACTTTGCCGTGGGGGTGCGCATCGAGCACCTCCAGCAAAGGATCGACCTGGCGCAGTATGGCACTATTGCAGAGTATAAGAGTTTGCCCGCGTCCGATTACAAGCTGGTGCATCACGCGGGTAGCGGCAGGAGCGCGTTCACGTTTTGCGTGTGCCCGGGCGGGCGCGTGGTCGCGGCGGCTTCCGAGCGCGACATGGCGGTGACGAACGGTATGAGCGAGTACGCGCGGAACGGGCAAAACTGCAACGGCGCTCTGTTGGTGGGCGTAGGGCCGGACGATTTTGGCGGCGAAGGGCCGCTTTCCGGTATCGCCTTTCAGCGCGCGCTGGAAAAACAGGCGTATGAAGCGGGGGGCGGCGGTTTCATTGCGCCCGCACAGCTTGCGGGTGATTTCCTTGCCGGAAGGCCCTCAAAAGGGGCGGGCGGCGTGTTGCCCACCTACCGCCCGGGCGTAAAGTGGACGGATCTTTCACTGTGCCTGCCGGAATTTATTGTACAGACATTGCGGGAAGCGCTGCCCGCTTTCGGCAAAAAGGTCGCGGGCTTTGACGCAAGGGACGCGGTGCTGACGGCGGTGGAATCGCGCAGTTCGTCGCCTGTGCGCATCCCGCGGGATGAAACGTATCAATCCGCCGTGCGCGGGCTGTATCCGTGCGGTGAAGGCGCGGGGTACGCGGGCGGCATCCTTTCCGCCGCTTGCGACGGCATACGGTGCGCGGAAAAAGTGGCGGAGGCGGCGCAAGGGTGAACACTATAACGAAGCAGGTGTGAAAGAACAATGATTGAAATTGAATTGGCAGAACCCACCCATCCGGATTTTCTGGTGCTATGCGCTGCGTTAGACGGCTATTTAAACATCCTGGCGGGCGGAGAGGATAAGCGGAAGCAGTATCTTCCGCATAACCGGGTGGAGGATTTAAGTGTCGTTTTTCTGGCAAGGGAAAATGATGAAGCCATTGGCTGTGCCGGGCTAAAGGAACTGGCCGCTTCTACCGGTGAAGTCAAGCGGGTATATATTGTGCCGCGTGCACGCCGTCATGGCGCAGGGCGCATGTTGATGGAGGCATTCGAAAAAGAAGCCGTAAAGCGCGGCTATGCACAATTGGTTCTGGAAAGCGGCGCACCCCTGAAGGAAGCCATGCGCCTGTATGCGCGCCTTGGATTTTCTGTGGCCCCGCCCTATGGCCCCTATGCGGAAATGGAATCTTCTTCCGACTCGATTTGTATGGTTAAAAATCTGGTATTATAACTTATCCAAATCCAAAAAATATTCCCGGCTGTCAAAAAACTGAACCCCATCGACATGAGGGGTAATGTCATCCCTGTCGTAAACAAAACCAAGTTTTTCGAGTACTTTTGCCGATGCAAGATTTTCCTTGGCGTGGCCACCGGCGACTCTCTTTATGCCAAGGACGGTGGCGGCAAAACGAAGAACAGCCCGCATTGCCTCGGTCGTGTATCCACAGTTCCAATGCGATTTTTTGATATTATACCCGACTTGGAATAATTGATAGCTTTCTTCCCAGATCAGGCCGCCGGAACCGAACAGCTCGCCGGTTTCTTTTTGGACAAAGCCCCATATATAATTGTCATTTCCGAGCAAACCGCCCGCGGCGTCATATTTCCATTCGATTTCTTTCAGCCATGTGATCGCATCGCCAATGGAATGGTGCGGCAGCCAACTGACGTATTTTGCGACATCCGCGTCGCCAGTCCAGCCATAATACGCTGTTTCGGCGTCCGCGAGGGTGAGCGGCCTGAGAATAAGCCGGGTTGTTTCCAGCATCACATTAGTTTTCCCCTGTTTCATAAAATTCCCGCACGGCGGCAAAAAACGCGTCGATATTTTCCCACGGGGACAGCGGCGGGATGTCGCACCCGGACGAGATCACAAAATTCGGATACTTCGCGCATTGGGAAAGAAGCGTGTGCACCGTTTCGCGCATAGACGCGGGCGTGCCGTTGCGGAATTCCCCGGACGGGCTGATGTTGCCCATGGCAAGGCGGTCGCCCGGAATATGGCGCATCATTTCCTCCATATCGACCGCGTCGCCAAAGTGCATGGCCTTCGCGCCTGTGGCAAGTATCTCTTTTATCATGGCAACAGTGCCGCCGCCGCAGTTGTGGTAGATCACGATGAAATTTTCATCCTCCACCGCTTCGATGATCTCCTTCACATAGGCGCAGGAAAATTCCTCCGCGAGGGCGGGCGAGAGCAGGCCGGTAAGCGGTTCGGCCATCACAACGCCATTCGCGCCCGCTTTTTTGTACTCCATGATGTAGGCGATCAAAAAATCCGTTGTCTTACGCATCACCGTATGCACCATTTCCGGCTCATCATAACAATAGATCATCGCCTCCGTGACGTCAAGCAGCCTGCCTGCCAGCGAATACGGTCCAATCACGCCAGCGAACACCGGACGGTCTTCTATCATCGTAAGGGCTTTTTTGAGCGCTTCCACGTAAATTCCCGTGCGCCCTTCGCCAACCTCCGGCACGCGTAGCGCTTCCGCCTGCTGCTGTGTGGAGACGATGCTGCCCGTCACAGCGGGTACCTCGTCTTCATACACCAGTATTTCGGAACCGAAGCATTCGGCCTCTACCGAAAGATCCATCAGGCTGACGCTCGCGCCCGCGGAAACACGCTTTGCCACCGCCGCCATGCCCTGCGCCTGCATGTCGCTGGAAGCAATGAGGTCTTTCACCATGATGTCGAGCAACTGTATGGCGGGAAAAGAGAGTACCGGGACAGGCTGCTTTTCCTTCGCGCCAATCGTATCCATGAGCCATTGGTTCATATTCCTTAACATAGCCAATCACCTCGTTTATATTTTAAGTAGGGAGAAATCCGTATACTATAAAAATATACCCGTTCTTCGCAAACGTATTGCATAAAACAGGTTATTTTTGAATAATTCCATTGAAAGGGATGTAGGGGTTTAAACTATACTACTATCTTCGCTCGAGCACTGTTACGCACTCCACATGCGTCGTCTGCGGGAACATATCGACAGGCTGGATTTCCCCCGCCGCGTACCCGCCTTCGGCAAAGCGCGCAAGGTCGCGCGCGAGGGTCGCGGGGTCGCAGGATACATACCCGACGCGGGAAGGCGCGGCGGCAATGATGGTATCTATCAACGGTTCGCTCAAGCCTTTTCGGGGCGGGTCCACAATGACGACGTCCGCAAAACCGGCTGTTTCCAGTATCTGCGGCATAAGCCTGCCCGCGTCACCGGAAAAAAACGCCGCGTTATCCATGCCGTTTAGCCGCGCGTTGAACCGCGCGTTCTGTACCGCTTCTTCCGATACTTCTATACCGTATACTTTTTTGGCCTGTTGCGCCGCGCAAAGGGAAATAGTCCCCGCGCCGCAAAACAGGTCGAGCACAATGTCGGACGGTTTTATTTCCAGCCTGTGCAGCAGGTTTTGGTAAAGCGCCTCCATTTGCCGGGCGTTCACCTGCAAAAAGCTGCCCGGGCCGACTTTAAATTCCAACCCGCAAATCGGCTCCAGAAAATAGCCCCGCCCGAGAATAACGGTGTTCCTGCCGCCCATGATCACGTTGGTGTTTTCCGTATTGTGGTTTAGTATGATGTGCTTTACCTGCGGCAATACAAAACGCAACAACGCCTGCAATTCTTTCAGATGCGGGAGTTCCTCCCCGTTTATCACAAAGACCAGCATGATTTCGCCGGATTTTGCCGTACGCAACACAATATGCCGCAGCAACCCTTCCTGCCGCTGTTCGTCATAGACGCTTATGCCGTATTTCACCAGCCATACGCGAATCTGCGAGAGTACGGTCGCGGTGTCCCGCTGTTGCAGGCGGCAATCGTCCACATCGACAATATCGTGAGAACGCGCGCCGTACAGCCCGATGTGCGCCACGCCATCCCGCGTTTGCACAGGGAACGCGGCCTTATTCCTATAACGGTATTCATGCGCGGATGGCAACGGAAACAACACGGGCACGGAAAGCTTGCCAATGCGCGTCATGCAGCTTTGTACCATGCGCTGTTTAACCGTAAGCTGTGCCGCATAGGCAAGATGCTGCAATGTACACCCGCCGCACGCTTTATATACGCCGCACGGCGGTTTGACTCGGTGCGGGGAAGCTGTTTCGATCGTCTCCAAGCGACCTACGGCATAGCTTTTTTTCACTTTGATTATTTGGGCGGCCACTGTTTCGCCGGGCAGCGCACCCATGACAAAAACAGCCATATCATCGTATTTACCAATACCCTGGCCGTCCTTGCCAATGTCGTCTATTGTCAATGTGACCGTCTGGTTTTTTTCCATAGCCATACATTCCTCATTCTGGAGTATAGCACTGCCTCCCAAAACTGTAAAGGTAACGATATTTTTTTGCTTGACAACCCCGTTTCTGTTCGCTAAAATGGTGCAAATAGGAAACACCCGTGAGGGAGTAGTTTGCGTTTAGTAAAGCGTGGCAAGTCAACATACTGGCCCAATGTGGCCTGGCTTGTCTTAAAGAACGAGACTCATGTGTAGCTTTTGGTTATGCATAGGTCTTTTTATTTTGACCCAATTGCGGCCCAAAAGATGCGCTTGGGGCTTCCTTATACCATTCCCAGTTAAAAACGTTCACGTTTTTAATCCGCACGTTTTAGTGCGGGTTAGGCAACGCCTTTTGGCGCTGCCTAACCGGGAAGCCGTTCAATATCTAATTCCATGCAAGCCGGTATATCGGCTTGCACAGCCTTTGGCTGAATAGGAAAATCGTTTTTAGATTTTTCTATTTGGGATTAGTATTTACTAAACTAAGGAGAAGCGGTAATGCAAACTTTCACGGAACCTAAAAACGACCTTTTGACCCGGCTTAAAACCGACCAAAACAATGGACTTGAAGCAAAACAGGCGCAAAAAAACGCCGCCGAATATGGCGCGAACACGCTTGCGCGCGCCAAACCGGAATCGCTCCTGAAGCGCATTTGGCATTCGGCAACCGAGCCAATGATATTGATGTTGATCGCCGCCGGCGTCATCGCCCTTGTGGTCAACATCATCCGCGCTTCCACAAACGGAGAAGCCGACTTTTTGGAGTGCGTCGGCATTTTCACGGCGATTTCCCTTTCTGTCGTGATCACCGTGGTAATGGAGGGCCGGAGCGCAAAAGCCTTTGAAGCCTTAAACAAGATCAACGAGGATGTGATGGTGCGCGTCCTTCGGGATAAAAGCACCGTCATGCTCAACCAGAAAGACATTGTCGTGGGCGATATCCTGCTGCTTGCCACCGGCGACAAAATCCCCGCGGATGGGCGCTTGCTCAAGAGCATGGGGCTTGCCGCCGATGAATCCGCACTGACGGGCGAAAGCGTTCCCGCGGGCAAGGACGCGGGGCTTTCAATCACTGACGAAAAAACGCCTGTGGCCGAGCGGTACAACATGGTCTATTCCGGCACGTATATCACGAGCGGCTTTGGTAAAATGGTCGTCACCGCCGTGGGCGATAAGACCGAGTTCGGGAAGATCGCGCGGGAACTGGCGGGCGCAAGCAAGGCCTCCACCCCGTTGCAGGAGCGCCTTTCCCGCCTGGGAAAAATGATAACCGTGTTCGGTGTCGCCGCCGCTTCCATCGTGTTTATCATACAGCTTATTTCCTTCGTGGCGCACGGCAGCCTGGTGTTCGGCGAGGTCATGGAAGCCTTTGTCACCAGCATCGTGCTTATCGTCGCCGCCGTACCGGAGGGCCTGCCCACAATTGTCGCGGTGTCGCTTTCCATCAATATCATCAAGCTTTCCCGGCAGAACGCCCTCGTAAAAAAGATGATCGCTTCCGAAACGGTGGGTTGTATCAATGTCATTTGTTCGGATAAAACGGGTACGCTCACCGAAAACAAAATGACCGTGGTCGGCGCGGTACAAGACCCTGTTATATTACAGAATATCTGCGTAAACAGCACTGCGGACATCGGCGCGGACGGCTCTTTTATAGGGAACCCCACTGAGTGCGCCCTGCTTGTGGCGGCGGATAAAGCGGGCGCGGGGTACAGGGAACGTCGGCAGAACGCCGATGTCGCGCACGTCTTTCCGTTTTCATCCGAAGAAAAAGACATGACGACGATTATAAAAGAAAACGGCGGGTATATCGCGCTCAGCAAAGGCAGCCCCGAAAAGATTTTCAGTTCGTGCGGCCTTACGGGAAGCGCGCGCGAAAAAATAGAAAAAGAGATCACGGCTTACCAGCAAAAGGCTTGCCGGATCATCGCGTTCGCCCACAGAAAGTTTACCGAATGCCCCGCCTTTGACGAACAGGCGGTGGAAAGCGGCATGGAATTCGACGGGTTTGCCGCGATAGCCGACCCGCTGCGCGCGGATGTGTACGAAGCGGTGCAAAACTGCCGGCTTGCGGGGGTAGACCTCAAAATCCTCACGGGCGACAACATCGTGACCGCCACCGCGATCGCGAACGAGCTCCATGTTCTGGACGATACGCATATCGCGCTTGAGGCAAGGGAGATCGAGCCGCTTTCCGATGAGGAACTGATTTCCATGCTTCCCCGAATAAGCGTGATCGCGCGGAGCACGCCCACGATCAAAATGCGCGTGGTGAACCTCTTAAAAGGCATGGGCAACGTGGTTGCCGTGACAGGCGACGGCATAAACGACGCACCCGCTTTAAAGAACGCCGACGTGGGCATCGCGATGGGTATTTCCGGCACGGAGGTATCGAAAGAAGCGAGCGACATCGTTTTGCTCGACGACTCTTTTTCCACCATAGTAAGCGCGGTGCGCTGGGGGCGCGGCATATACGAGAACTTCAAGCGGTTCATCAGTTTTCAGCTCACGGTCAACGTGTCCTCGGTCGTAGTAGTGCTGACTTCTATTTTACTGGGCTTCAAAGCACCGTTTACCGCGTTGCAGCTTTTGTGGATCAATATCATTATGGACGGGCCGCCCGCGCTCACGCTGGGGCTGGAACCTATTCACAATGACCTGATGAAACAACGGCCCGTAAAGCGCGGCGACAATATACTTTCAAAGCCCCTTTTGGCCCGTATCGGCCTTACAGGGCTGTTTATTTCCGTGGTCTGCCTGCTGCAATACAAGCTAAATTTTTTGGGCGCGGCCGAAGAACAAAAGGCGACCGTGATCTTTGCGCTGTTTGCCCTGTTCCAGCTCTTCAACGCTTTTAACTGCCGCGAGCTGCATAGTGAGAGCATCTTCAAAAA
This sequence comes from Clostridiales bacterium, assembly GCA_003510345.1. Taxonomy (GTDB): domain Bacteria; phylum Bacillota; class Clostridia; order Christensenellales; family Christensenellaceae; genus UBA5399. The sequence goes on from DOMW01000192.1 coordinate 15,596, forward strand.
CCTCCTAACAAACAAGCTCATGCTGCTTGTGGTAGGGGTAACGTTCGTGTTGCAGATATTGCTGATCCAGTTTGCCGGGGCGTTTTTCACCACAGTGCCGCTGCCGCTTGTTCTCTGGGGCAAAATAATCGGCGTGGCATTGAGCGTGATCGTTTTGTCGGAGCTTGTGAAGCTGTTCCTGCGGCGCGTTTTGAAAAAGTGATTAAGTACTGATTAAAGCGGGTTCGTAGATTTTCGAGCAGTTTTTGTTTGTGGCAGCGTCGGCAGGTTTCGTTTTTAGGGGGCGGGATTTGAACTCGCTCCCGTGCTGTTGTTGAAACGGAATTATTTTCCACCGTGGATAATAGTGACGCTGCCGCTGGATGTCAATGGGGGCAGGGGGATTCGGAATTT